>JAPLDC010000408.1:9437-15002 GCA_026391935.1 Bacteroidota bacterium
CGAATCTTTAAGCAACATGTGCTCATACGAAGCACCTTTAATCCCCATCATCAAAGCCACTTTTTTACCATGGGAATAATGCTCATCCTCCTTTATCGTAACGATCTTCAAGTTTGAATGCTTCTTGGCAAACTCTTTTAAAAAATCTGCTGTATTATCATAGGAGCAATCGTTTACAACAACGACTTCAAACTCGGGGTAATCCTGTTCAAAAACACGGGGCAAAAATTCAACGATATTATCATCCTCGTTGCGGGCACATATTACGATAGACGCAGGGGGGCTGTTTAGAGGCATTTCCTTCTTCTTATAAAAAGCCAAGCGCCTGAAATAGCCTAAATAATACCACATCTGCGCAAGAAATGCGAAAACGAATATCCCAAATGCCAATAAACCAAAAGAAAATGTTGTAAACCCTGACCAATCCATATTACGAATAACTAATCTTTAAAAATTGCACTGCTATTGAATCATCTCGAAACTTCAAATATCAAGCTCCTGAGAGGTTGAAAAGGCTTGCCAACTCCATAAATTGAAAAATCACCTTTGCTACAAAAATAGATTTAAGTGTCTATGGTATTCTCTTATCTTTGCGATGATTTAAACAAAGTAATTAACAATCCAGATAACTAATTACGAATAGGACAAATTACGGATTACAACTGCTAAATTATCAGCTTTCGCTTATTCGTATTTTCGTTTCGATTTGTATTTCGATAATATGAAGTTCAGTATTTCGCATAAAGACAAAAACAGCAAAGCAAGAGCAGGTGAGATCATAACCGACCACGGAACAATTCAGACCCCTATATTTATGCCCGTTGGTACTGCCGGCACCGTAAAAGGGGTGCATCAACACGAGCTAAAGGAAGATATCAAAGCACAAATTATTCTTGGCAATACCTACCATTTATACATGAGACCGGGATTGGAGGTCATTGAAAAAGCGGGTGGTCTTCATAAATTCAATGGATGGGATAAGCCTTTATTGACAGATAGCGGTGGCTACCAAGTATACTCCTTATCTAACTCCAGAAAACTTACGGAGGAAGGCGCAAAATTCACTTCTCATATTGATGGCAGCAAACATATTTTTACTCCCGAAAATGTGATGGATATCCAACGGATCATCGGTGCGGATATCATTATGGCTTTTGACGAATGTACGCCCTACCCTTGCGAATATGATTATGCGAAAAAATCGCTTGATATGACGCACCGTTGGCTAAAGCGCTGCTGCAGCCGATTTGACGAAACGGAAGGAAAATACGGATTCTCCCAAACACTGTTCCCTATTGTTCAAGGTAGCGTTTACCCGGATCTGCGTGAACGCTCTGCCGAATTTATTGCAGCACAAGATCGCGAAGGAAATGCCATTGGCGGATTATCTGTTGGGGAACCCGCTGAGGATATGTATGCCATGACAGAAGTTGTTTGCAATATTTTGCCGGCAGATAAGCCTCGTTATTTAATGGGCGTTGGCACACCCATAAATATTTTGGAATCCATTGATCTTGGAATTGACATGTTTGATTGTGTAATGCCGACACGCAATGCCAGACATGGTTTATTATACACCCAAAATGGGATCATGAATATGAAGAATGAAAAATGGAAGAATGATTTTTCAACGTTGGATGAAACGGGCACATCGTATGTGGATCAGGCTTATTCTAAAGCATATGTTCGCCATTTGGTGCATTCTCAAGAGTTATTGGCTGCACAGATCTGCAGTATTCATAATTTGGCTTTTTATTTGTGGTTAGTGGGCGAAGCTCGCAACCAAATCATTGCAGGAACTTTTAGGGAATGGAAGAATATAATGGTACAAAAATTGGGTAATAGATTATAGAAAAAGACTAATGGTTGGAGAAAATTAAATTCGTCACTCGCATCCCCACTTTAAAATTTGAACTTGAAACGTTGAACTTGAAATTTTGAAACTTTTAGATCGTTATATCATCCGTAAATTCTTGGGAACTTTTTTCTTCTCAATGTGACTTATCATCCTTATTGTTGTGGTATTTGACATTTCCGAAAAGATCGATGATTTCATAGCAAAAGAAGCTCCATTAAAGGCCATCATTTTTGATTATTACTTCAACTTCATTCCTTTTTTTCTCAATTTATTTAGTCCGCTTTTTACGTTTATCGCTGTTATATTTTTTACTTCCCAAATGGCAACCCGCACCGAAATAGTTGCTATTCTCAGCAGTGGAGTTAGTTATACGCGCTTACTTTTCCCCTATATGATAGCTGCAACGGTAATAGCTGCATTATCGCTTTATCTGAATAATTTTGTGATACCTCATGCTACAAAAAAACAAATTGAATTTGAAGATATCTACATCCGTAATGAGTTTCACAATCAAGACCGTAACATTCACAAACAAGTCGCACCGGGAAACTATATTTATCTAGAGCGTTACAGCACTGAAGAAAATACAGGGTATAAATTTTCAATTGAAAAATTTGATAAAGGAAAATTGTATTATAAATTAATGGCAGAAAACATAAAATGGGATAGCATAAAAAGTCACTGGATCATCAATAACTATTATATCCGTAAAATTAACGGAATGGAAGAGTCGATACAAAAAGGAAAAAGTATTGATACTACATTTATTTTTACACCCAAAGAATTCGGAAGAAAAGACAATACTGTTGGAACGATGGATTATTATGAACTCAATGAATATATTGCTTCTGAAAAGCTAAAAGGCTCTGACAATATTGAATTGTATGAGATCGAAAAATACAGGCGAACAGCATTCCCTTTTGCAACATTTGTGTTAACACTCATCGGAGTTTCCATTGCCAGTAGAAAAATTCGCGGCGGAATTGGAATGCATATCGGATTAGGAATTTTTATCAGCTTCTCCTTTATCATGTTTATGCAAGTGAGTACCACCTTTGCTGCAAGTGGTTTATTATCTCCACTCGCTTCTGTTTGGGTCCCGAATATCATCTTCGGATTTTTATCCTGGTACTTATTAAAAAAAGCACAGAAGTAATTCTTGTTTTTTAGAACTTGGAAAAATGAGTATTCAGGATTCTATCCTTTCGACTCCGCTGAGGATGACTGAAACAGATAATGTGTTGTCATGTTGAGCTTGTCGAAACATTTGCGCATACCAGATGAAAATGAGAAACAAGAGAATCTGAGATTAAAACTATTGCGATTCTGCAATTCAGGATTCCTGAACTTATAATCTACCCTCAAACACAAAACAATCTGCGAACTCGGATCTCAGATTTGTTTCTTTTTTAAATATCCCGAACACAGTAGATCCGCTTCCGCTCATCGCAGCATAGACCGCACCTTTAGTATATAGTTTTTCCTTTATGCTTTTTATTTCTGGGAATTTCGGGAAAATAGAATCTTCAAAATCATTATGAATAAAATCGCTCCATTGTTCAATTGGTAAATTCAGGATATCGCTCTCTAAAGAACGGGAAGGCGATTTAGGTTTTACGCCACTATATGCATTTGCAGTATTGATATGGATTTTGGGATATACGAGTACAATAAAATAGCTACTCAGGTCCAATTTCATTGATTCGTAAACATCTCCTCTTCCCTCAGCGAAAGCAGGTTTATTGCTGATGAAAAAAGAACAATCGCTACCAAGCTGACGTGCATAATTATGCATTTCGCCCCAGGAAACCCCTAATTCAAATTTCTCATTCAGAAGTTTGATAAAAAAAGCTGCATCAGCTGAACCACCACCTAAACCGGCACCAATAGGAATATTTTTATGTAAATGCACTCTTACATTTGGAAGCGAATAGTGCTCTGCAACCAAATGATAAGCAAAATAACAAAGGTTGTCGGTTGGCTCACCTGGGATCTTAATCCCAGAGGATGTAAAAGTAAAACGTGCTGCACCTTTCTCTTTATTCTCAATAACTTCCAAAGCATCACACAAATTAACAGGATAAAAGACACTTTCGATATTATGAAACCCATCATCACGCTTTTCGATAATGTTGAGTCCGATATTTATTTTAGCATTTGGAAAGGAGATCATGTTGCAAAGTAAAAGAAAAGTCGAATACAAAAATTTAAATTGAGGAATAATAGTGTCAATAAAAAAAATAAACTAGTTTTGAATATACAAGAAATGCTACAATATAAAAACAAAAACTCTCTTAGAGCCCTCCTTTGCCTCTTTGAACATCAAAAACTATCATGATTAATCATGGCTTAGGTTTATAGTAAACAATCATGAAAAAGACTCTGAATATATTACTGATATTAGTTTTCTCTAAAAGTTTTATTTTCGGACAAAACAGTTATTTAAGGCTTATTGAAAAAAAGAAATATTCAAAGGCCGAAAAAAAAATCACTAAAGCATTATCAAAAACACCTGATGATATTGCCTTAAACTATTCATATGCCGTTCTGTTAATAAGCGAAAAATACAAATATTTCAATCCTCCGAAATCCTATGAATACATTATAAAGTCAAAAACTCTTTACGAAAGGATTGTTGACGAAAAAGAGATAAAAAGCTTAAATAAGATCCCTATCACCCTAAAATTGTTCCAGGATTATATTGATACGATTTGTGGATATGCTATAAAAAAAGCCACTTCAGAAAATAGCGTTGAATCCTATAATAATTTCCTGGATTATTATAAAACTTCACCTTATCATTATAAAAAGACAGCAATTGAAAACAGAGATATTGTTGCATATACTATTGCTAGCAATGAAAACACAATTGAATCTTTTCAATATTTTATTACAACATATCCTCATGCAGTTCAATATAATGATGCAATAAAGAAAAGAAATTCAATTGCATTCTCTAAAGCTCAAGCCATTGGGGAAATAGAAAGCTACAAAACATTTATCAGTATGTACCCTTCTTCAGAAGAAGTTCCAGAGGCATGGAAAAAAATTTATGAATTAGCTTACAATGATGCTGAAAAAGAAAATAGCTCCAGTTCCTATAAAAAGTTTATAGCAGAATATCCAAAAGCCAGTCAATATTCAAAAGCCTTTAAGAAATTTGAGACTAGACAATTCTATGAAAATATTGTAACTGGTGATTGGGAGAGTTTCAGAAACTTTATCCAAAATTATGCTAACAATTCATGGAAATCTGTTGCTGTTGATAGTATTTACGCCATTTCTTCCAGAACACAAAATACCGAAGCGTTAAAATACTGCTTAGAGAATTTAATTGGTCAAAACAGGAATAATGCCTTATTACTATATCATGACCTATATACTGCTGATGGTGAAAAGAAAACATTAGACATGTTTTACAATACGTATGACGATCCGATATTTGATGAAATTAAAATAAAAGATTACGAAATAGCAAATCTTGGAAATGAGCTCTCCTTGCATTTCCCTTATAGTTCATCGTCTTTTTCAAAATATGATAATTATATCCGGCTGGCTGCTCCAAGGGAGAAGGCCTTTGTTGCTCTACAAAGAGTAATTTCAATTGATATTGCAACAAAAAACTGGGAATCCGCTATTAAAAAAATAAAAAGTTATGGCGGAGTTTTTGGCACAAAAAATAAAAAAATAATTAATTTAATCTCTAT
>JAPLDC010000362.1 GCA_026391935.1 Bacteroidota bacterium
AAGAAGAAGAATATTAAGCAGAATAATAAATTAGTTGTTATGTCGTTCACACTTCAAATAAGAAGATTTATATCAAAGCGTCCTGTTTTTCAACGACTGGTTTATGCCTTTCCTTTTCGCTTAGTATTGCTTGATTTCAAAAAGAATTTACTCCTTATAGCATTCTGGCTGTTTTTTATGGCGATCATCACAAATAGTGTTGCAAAATCCTATGGCGTAGCTTATCTTTTTGTTGGTCCTGAATATTATGATAAGGTGAGTTTCCTTTCTTATTTTATTGTGGGATTTTCATTCGGAGGGTTTATTATGGCATACAACATTTCAAGCTATATTAAAAATGCATTTCGTTTCCCTTTTTTGGCCACACTGAGAAATCCTTTCTTGAAATACTGCTTAAATAATGCAGTCTTCCCTCTGATATTTTTGATCACTTATAGCTTTCTTGTTTTCTCTTTCCTGAAAGGAGAAGATATTATGTCAACTTGGAAAATAATATTAATGCTCTTTTCATTTTACTGTGGGCTTGCATTTTTTCTTTTTATTTCTTTTTATTATTTTTTTAAAGTAAACAAAGATATTTTTAAGCTTCATGGTGTAATGACGCGTGATGAAACTCTTTTAAAAACAAAAACTCACAGATCTAATGGAGAACGAAACCCTCATTTAATAAAGGAATCAAGAGACTGGTATGTTGAAACTTATTTCAGTACACCCACCTCAATAAGACTGGTCCGTTCGGTTCGGCATTATAAAAAGGAAATGCTAAAGGATGTTCTTAAACAAAATCACCATGCAGCTTTTATTTTTCAGATCATCTCCATAATAAGTTTACTAGTTCTAGGTTTTTTTAGCAAAATTGACGCCTTTCAAATACCGGCTGCAGCAAGTATTTTCCTTTTATTCACTATGTTCATAATGCTCTTTAGCTCTTTTTACAGATGGTTTAGAGGTTGGGCAACAATGGTCTTTATTATTTTTTTATTGGCCTTTAATTATCTTCATAAAATAGAATTTCTGAATACAGAAAATCATGCCTATGGGCTAAATTATGACATGCCTAAAGCGGAATACGGCTATGACAATTTTAAGATCATTGATAAGCAGTATAGTAATTTATCGAAAGATTTTGATGCTACAATAGCAATATTAAATAAATGGAAAGAGAAGAACACTTCTAAAAGCGAACCCAATAAAAAACCAAAAATGGTTTTTATTAATGTCAGCGGTGGCGGATTGCGTTCTTCATTGTGGACGCTTTCAACAATGCAATATATCGACAGCTTAATGGATGGACAACTGTTAAGTCAAATTCAATTAATCTCCGGTTCATCCGGAGGAATGGTTGGAGCAGCATATTTACGTGAACTATATCTTCAAAAACAAAAACAAAAAATAAACAGTTATTATGGAGAACAATATCAAACAAATATTTCGAAAGATATTTTAAATCCAATCGCCTTTAAGATTGCCACAAGTGAATGGCTATTTCCTATGCAAAGTTTTAAAGTAGACAATCATTCTTATTCAGAAGACCGAGGTTCTGCATTCGAACAAAAACTCGAAGAAAATACACATAATGTTTTTAATAAAAGACTAATCGATTATAAGGAAGATGAAGCTAATTCTATTATTCCAATGATGGTTTTTTCTCCTTCTATCGTGAATGACGGGAGAAAACTGCTTATTTCTCCACAAGGTATCTCGTATTTAACGATGAACCCAAAATCAGAAAAAACGGATTATGATAAATTATTTGATGCAGTGGAATACTCCAGATTCTTTAAAGAGCAAGGTGCTAAAACTACACTTTTTACAAGTGTTTTAAGAATGAGTGCGACCTTTCCATATATCACACCTATTGTTTCACTGCCCAGTGAACCAAGAATCGAGATTATGGATGCCGGTTTGCGCGATAATTATGGTCTTGAAACAAGTTTACGCTTTATACGAGCATTCAATGATTGGATAGCTGAGAACACAAGTGGAATTGTCGTCATTCAGATAAGAGATAAACACAAAAATATTCCAGTTGATATTAATCCTTCTCAAACATTAGGACAAGCATTAGCAAGACCTATGGGAAGTTTTTACGGACATCTTTTCGAAATACAGGACTACAACCAAAACTTACAGATTCAAATGGCAGACCTATGGTGCAAATCACAAATTGACATTATTGATCTAGAGTTGCGAAACGAGTTAAACGACAGGATTTCACTTAGCTGGCATCTTACCAATAAAGAAAAAAAGAAAGTGCTGTCTTCACTTGACCTTCCAGAAAATAAAGAAGCAATAAAGAGGCTTGTGAAGTTGCTCAAGTAAATTCTAATTTTTGCAACTATTTTATTTCGGCCTGTTCATCCAAAATTTTTAATATAAAAAAAACGCCTCACGACATTGTCGCAAGGCGTTTTCAAATTTTTTAACCGTCAGTTCAAAACCATTTCAAAATAATCACCATTTTTTGCTTTACGAATTGAGAGCGCTTTTGAATAGTTTAGAAGGCTGTTGACAACATCGTTTCCCGGTTCATAAGGAAATTCATTTTTGCTATCAATCTTTTCATTCATTTCTGTGTTAAGCGGTTTAATAATTTTTTTAGTAGAGGTTTTACTCATTCAGATTTGTTTTGGTTTACTGTATAAGAACGAAAGCGAATTCCATTTATTGTAAGGTTCATAAAAAAAGAACCATTTATTTTAAAATAGTCCTTTTTTTATGAAATAGATTTTCGAATCGATTACTAATAGCTGATCACAATCTCTTTTTCCTCTATCATCTTACGTAAATTGATCAAAGCATAACGCATACGACCTAATGCAGTATTGATACTAACATTTGTTTGTTCCGAGATCTCCTTAAAGCTCATATCATAATAATGACGCATCATCAATACCTCACGTTGCTCGGCAGGTAAACATTCCACAAGCTTACGGATATCTTTTCTAACCTGATTTTGAATGATCTCCTGTTCAATGGTTTTATCATGAACGCCCAATACACTGAAAATATCAAACGCCTCGCCTTCATCGTTCGTGCCACCACTAATTGTGGGCATTCTCTTATCCCTTCTGAAGGTATCGATAATCAAATTGTGGGAAATACGAAGCACCCAAGGCAAAAACTTGCCTTCCTCATTATATTGACCTTTTTTAAGTGTATTTATCACCTTGATAAAAGTGTCTTGAAATACGTCTTCAGCCAATGCTCTGTCTTTAACAGTAAGCATGATGTAGCTAAAAATCCTACGTTTGTGTCGAGAAATTAATGTAACAAGGGCTGATTCTTCACCTTTGATGTACAGATTAACGAGTTCTTGGTCGTCAACAAACTGCTGAATAGACATAGTTACCTCCTTTTTTAGTTAGAATTAAAATTAAAAAAGTAGATGTTTTCCTATATCTTGTTCTCCTTTGTTTCTGCGACTTCCTAATTTTTGTTAATGGAAGTCAGATGAATAATAAAATGAAAATTAATGAGTTTAACGCAAAATAATAATAAATGTTACACGCACGAAAAATATTTTTCTTTAACAAATTTACATTTTTATTCCACAATAACAAAGGCTAAATTGATTAATTTTGCATTCCTTTAATAAATGCAATGCCCAAACAGCAAAAAATAGAAGATCTGGATTCCAAAAAGTACATCATCATAAAAGGTGCTCGTGTACATAATCTAAAAAATATTGATGTTGCTATTCCTCGAAATAAATTAATTGTAATAACA
>JAPLDC010000126.1 GCA_026391935.1 Bacteroidota bacterium
GTTGTAAGTAAAAGCCCTTCGCTGATATTCAAACTAGTTCCTGATGCATTATATTTCCCGTATCCATCGTGACCGCAATGCACTACAGGATTGGTAATTTGCACACCAGGGCCCGAGATAAGAGCCGCAAGCTGTGCAGCAGATAAGGTATTGTCAACTAATAGTTGCGCTGATAAATTCATTGTAAAGAATCCACTTAAAATGGTCAAAACAAGAAATTGGAGGTTTAATTTTTTCATGACTAAAAACTAAAATGCGTGTATACTTACTTAATTCTTCGGAAGCCGGAGCAGGTTTCTTCAGCATCGGAAATGCTTAGTTGTTGATCAACAGAAAAAGACAAAGGTGTTTTTGCCTTTTTTAGTTCTTCAGAAACATTATTTTCCGATTCACTATCTTTTAATTCCAATATCACTATGCCTGCAGGAATACAGGTGTATGTTATATGATAGGTTCGGAGCTGTTCTTTAACCCATTTATCCTGTTCTACAGAATAATTATTGAATCGCAAGGAAAGCGTTTTTGGTGTGTTTTTTTCTTGAGCCAAACTATTAGCAGGGATTAGGAAAATTCCACTTAGCAGTACCGTATAAATGAGCGTTTTCATATAGAAATATTTTCAGCAAATATCTCTATCAAGTTTTCGGATTGAAATGGACTAAATCAATTGTGCAATTGATTTTAATCAACCATTTAAAGTTCTTGAATATAAAATAATTAGTTACGGTTGAATGATATAGGTATTGAATTTTATTCTGTTTTTTACGACAGGAACAGAAATTGAAAGCGTGAGGAAAAATATTTTGTTTCTGCATTTTTTTGAGCCGTTCTCAGTAAAAAAATGTAGTGTATTTGAAATCTATACAACTGAAGAATATCTATTTTAAAGGGAGATCAGGAAAAAAGAAAGGAGAATAAAAAAATCTATTCTTTTATATTCGGAAGTTTAATAAAAAAGGAAGTACCTGAATTGAGTTCGCTTTGAAAACTAATTTCTCCGCCAAGTTTTTCAACGGAGACCTTTGCAATATAAAGTCCTAATCCTGTGCCAGAAGATTTTGTTGTAGCTCTGTAGAACATGTCGAAAATTTTACTTTGTAACTCTGAAGGAATGCCTATGCCGTTATCTGTAATGTTAATTTTTGCAATTTTATTAGTAACAAAAATATCTATTGTAATACTTGAATCGTTAGCAGAATATTCATTTCGGTATTTTATCGCATTGTCGATTATGTTTTGTAATATCGAATAAATCAATCGCTCATCTGATTGAAAAAAAAGGGTCTCAGATTTAATGTTTTTCTTAATAATGATCTCTGAAAATCTTGGTTGGTTACTCAGGCTATCGATTATTTCATTTACTATTTTTTCGAAATCAATAACACTCACATTTAGTTTTCCCTGAGATACATTTACAATACTTACCAAATCAATGAGTAAGCGATCCATTCTGCTTACACTTTTGTCAATCATATCAAAATATTCTTTCAGCTCCGGTTGCTTGGCTATTTCTTTTGCCAGTTTTATTAGTCCTGTTAAGGATGCAAATGGTGAACGCAGATCATGTGTGACTTAATAAGTAAAGGTGTTAAGTTCATTTATTTTGTATTGAAGTTGTTGTTCTGTTTTTTTTTGGCTTGTAATATCAGTTATTGCAGAAAGCAAGTGTTTGAAATTATTATTTTCGTCTTTTATAAAAGAGGTTTCTATCAATACATGACAAATTGTTCCATCTTTTTTCCTGATCTTTGATTCGATCTGATTTGATAAAGACGTTTCAAAAATATGATTTCTTTGACGGTAAAAGTCATCTTGATTTGCTTCTCCATCAATATATGTTGATATTGGTTTTCCTAAAGCTTTTATAGGATTCCCTATCAGATCGCAGGCTTTAATATTTAGATTTTTGATGACTCCATCCTTATTTAAAATAAAATAGGCCATAGGAGCATAGTCAAAGAATTGGATAAATTCATCAACAGAATGTTTCAGCTTTAAATGAGTAGCACGAAGTTCTTCGTTTTGCATTTCGAGCTCCACTTCATGAGTGTTGAGATCATTCTCCATTTCCAAAGCAGTAGCT
>JAPLDC010000146.1 GCA_026391935.1 Bacteroidota bacterium
TCTGTATGTGCTGTTAATAAAGGATTGTTTGTTTGGCACAGAAGTCGTAAATGTGCTTGCAGAGTTTAAATATTTATAATACTTAGAACAGTATATGATAAAAAGAATGCTTTTAGTTTTTTGACAATTACAACCGATTAATAAATTTTTGAACAATGAAAAAAAGAGCAAAAAACAATAGAGCGTCAATGGTTGAATTAAATACAAACACAAACATAGCATATAATGCTGAAGATAAAAATGTTTCTAATGAAAATTTTGAGCTATTAATAAAATTGCAATTACAAGTGGCAGATTATTATTCTAAAATGTATAATAGACTTAGTGCATACTAAGGGTTGTAAATTTCCAATAAAATGATAGTAAACAACATATTGAAAAATAAGGTATACCGGGAAACGGAGATGGAGTTGCTTACGCTTAGACAATTTTTGGTAAAAGAAATTGTGTTTTCAAAAAAGAATGAAGATCTGTTACAGTCTGTAAAAGAAAAGCTAAAAAAAATAAATAAATCTTTAGATAAATTGGAAGTTCATGAAAATGAACATTAAACTATTTAATAGTAAAACGTTCTTTAAAACTAAACCTGATGAAAAAATAATATAGTACTAGATTTTTCATTAGCTCATTAACAGTTTATTTTTATCCTACCACCGATTTTAAACGTTAATGAATTTGTTTAGTTTATAAAACCTTCTTGGAGAGAGGAAGGTTTTTTTTATTTATATATGGGAGCATTTCATTGCCGCTGCTGTGGTTGGATCAAAAAAATGAAATCCCAAAAATAAACTTTCTTTCCCAAAATGGGACAATAAAGTTTCGTGTTGTGTTCAAAAGCCCTTTAAATAAAGGGCTTTCAGTTTGGTACGCAAATAGCAAATATTTTATTAAATCCTCAATCCTATGGCTACGGAAAATAAAACGCTTTTAGAATTATCAGATAATGAGAAGCAGGATAAAAAGGAGTTGGTTGAAAACAATACCTGGGAGATTGATGACAGGGCGGAATTGTTTTTAAAAAACAGATCAAAAAAAAATAAAGAACAGACCCACTATCAAAATAAATATTGGGGATCATTTGGAAAGATAATGGGATTGTAATTAGTAATGTAATTTTTTTTAAAACACTAACAAGTAAATAAAAATATTATTGTTGAATTTAAAATTATAAAAAATGAATAATAAAGACGAGAACGTTTATAGCCCAAGATATGAAAAGTTTGTTTCATTTCTTTTAGTTGCTGTTATTGCTTTTTCTGTATATGGTGCTTTTCGCTGTATTGAATTACTTTATTTTATGTAGTGATTTTAATGGAAATAATTAGTAAAGAATAAATTGATAAAAGATGATTTTAAAAAATATAATAGGAGTGATACTGGTTGGATTTTTTTATGCCTTGGCCGTTCATTTTTCAACTGGTTTGCAAGCAGCCAGAAATTCTGAATTAGTTCTTGATGCTAATTCCCGAATAGTATCAGAAAATAAAACAAATGAAGTTTCTTATTTGAAGCTTCAAAAAACAGAGCGTTGCGCCACTAATTATTCAGAAAATGATGCTGAATTATTAGATGTAAAAAGTTTCTCTGTATTAGATAATGGAGAAGTCTCCTGGACATCTGCTTCCGCTTCTCGTAAAGTTTCTTATTTAGTGGAACAATGCATTTTAGGAAAATGGGTTGTTGTTAAAACACTACCAATGATTAATTCGTCCAGTGTAAAAACAATTACTCATGTCCTTTTAAATAGCGGTGAAAATAAATTAAGACTTGTTAAAAAGGAGAAAAAGAAAAAAAATGTTTGCTCCGAAACAATAAAAGTGTTTTGTAAAAAAACACCGGTTACTTTTTTGCAGAAACAAAACGCATTAATCTTTTCAGAAAAATCATATATAAAGGTATTGTATCAAACAGGTGATGTATACTATGAAGGATATGCGACATCGCTTAATATCTCAAATTATTACAGCGGTTCGTATACGATTATATATGATAATAGATCGGAAGTTTTTTCAATTAAAAAAAATGTGCCGTTTATGAAAAATGTATAACAAAAATTATTTTCTGTTTTTTTTATTAAGGTAAAAATAAAATTTGAGTAGAATTCACATTCATAAATTTATTAATATTTGAAAGGGGGCATTTTATGCAAATAAACAAATCGGAACAAGTACTAAGTATTCAGTTGCTAAAAGAAGTAGCTGTTTCTTCTGAAAAATTTAACACAACAAATGGATATGGTTTCAATGGCGAGGTTGGAACCAATTATTTTTTTAAAGATGGATCTTGCTTGAAAATAGGCAAGGAGCACGTTCGGTTTGGTACACCGAAAAAATTTATGGAGTTCATTGATGCGCGCGGTGTTTCAGAAATTAATGTGAAACGGTTATCTGAAAAACACATTT
>JAPLDC010000061.1 GCA_026391935.1 Bacteroidota bacterium
GAACCATTTATTATTTCCAAGAAAATTACCCCGTTGCTACAAAGCATTATTTATCTAGTTTAAAAGCATTAGAACTTATTGGATATAAAAATGGAATGGCCGCGTGTTATGGAAATTTGGGATTTGCTTATTATATGCAAAAAAAATATCCTGAAGCAATAAAATATCAAACTTTAGGATTAAATATATTTAACGAAATAGGAGACATGCAAGGAGTCGCTAGTTCCTATTCCTTAATGGGAATGATTTATCATGATCAAGGTAACTACCCGGAAGTTTATAAAAACTTTTTGGCTTCCTTAAAGATATATGAAGATCTTGGAGACAAGCCTAATGTCATTAATGCATTAGCAAATATAGCAGGTGTTTATATTAAACAAAAAGAATACAATCGGGCAATAAAATATTTATCGAAGGCTGAAAAATTAGCCAAAGAAATTGGTGCAAAATCAACCTTGCAAAATATATATGAAGGATATAGTGAAGCAGATAGTGCAACAGGAGATTTTAAGGCTGCATATAAGCATTTCAAGCTCTATAAACTTTATAAAGACAGTATAGATAATGAAGAAACTAGAAAGCAAACTGTTCAAAGTCAAATGACATTTGAATTTGAAAAAAAAACAGCTATCTCAAAAGCAGAATATAAGGGTGAATTAGAAAGGCAGAACCTGATTGCAGAAGAAAAAAGCAAAAAGCAAAAGACTATCACCTGGTCGGTAATTATTGGTTTAATAGTAGTACTTGGTTTTGCTAGTTTGATTTTCCGTTCACTTCGTATTACAAGAAAACAAAAACAAATTATTGAAATAAAAAACAAAGAAACCGTATTACAAAAAGATATTATTGAAGAAAAGCACAAGGAAATTACTGACAGCATCAATTATGCAGAACGCATACAAAGGAGTTTTCTTGCAAGTAAAACTTTTTTAGATGAGAACCTAAAGAACTATTTTGTATTCTTTCAACCTAAAGATGTCGTAAGTGGAGATTTCTACTGGGCAAGTAAATTAAATGATGGAAAAATTATTTTAGCAACTGCTGATAGCACAGGGCATGGAGTACCGGGAGCGATTATGAGCATATTAAATATTTCATCGTTAGAAAAGGCTATCGAAGAAGGATATACTGAAACCGCTGATATATTAAATCATACCCGTTCAAATATTATCGAACGATTGAAAAGAGATGGCAGTATCGAAGGAGGAAAAGATGGGATGGATTGCAGTTTAATTACTTTTGATTTTATAACTCAGGAAATGACCTATTCGGCTGCTAATAATCCAATTTGGGTGATTCGTCAATCATTTTCAGATGCATGCAAAAATGAATTACTAGAATTTAAAGCAGACAAAATGCCTGTTGGGAAACATGACAAAGACTCCGAACCATTCACTCAACATTCGTTTCAATTACAAAAAAATGATATTGTATATACTTTAACAGATGGTCTTCCTGATCAATTTGGAGGAGCCAAGGGTAAAAAATTTATGCATAAACAGTTAAAAGAAATTTTAATTGAAATATGTAACCTTCCCATGAATGACCAAAAAGATATAATAAAGAGTAAATTTTTAAATTGGAAAGCTGATACCGAGCAAGTAGATGATGTTTTACTAATTGGGGTAAGAATATAATTTAGTATTACAGGCATATTGGATCTTTATAATCAATATATTAAATTTTACAATACATATTGAATTACTCAGAAGTTAATCGCCAGAAAAACAGGAGGGTTGAATTTGTCGTTCTTGCACAATAAAAAAAGAATTAAAAAAAGATCAGAGTTTCCCTTCCTTCCTTTTCAAGATCCAAAATCCAATCGCTGTCATAAGACTTAATCCAATGAAAAAATAAGACATTACATCAAAACCGTATTTGTCGGCAATGCCTAATCCTAATAATGGAGCAAATATATTTGCCAATCCGTAAGAGATGGAATATAAAGCAGAATATTGTCCTTGTCGTTCTTTAGCAGGACGCGATAAAGCAAAATTCATCATAAAGGGCATTGCCAGAATTTCTGAAAGTGTAATCAACAACGTATACATCACCGCCCAGATCATCATTCCTTTTCCAAAATGAAGAATAGAAAATGCTATTGGAAGACAAAGCGCACCTGCAATAATGAAAGAAAATATTTTCTTCTTTTTTTCCAATGCTGCTACTAATGGCATTTCAATAACTACTACCAATAAACCATTTAATGCCAATAATAAGCCTATGGTGCCTTCATTAAAATGACATTCCTTACTAAAATATTGGGGGATACTTGCAAAAAGCTGAAAGAAGGATATTCCAAAAAAGGCGACCAAAACAATAAATAATAAATACCTCGTATCTCGGTAAGCAGATGTTGAGCTATCATTTAAAATAGTCGATTCCGTTTTTATGGGTTCTTCATTTTTTTTTGGTAAATACATATATAACATAATTGCTGCTAAAAAACTGGTACACGCATCAATTACAAACAACCATTTATATCCGAAATATAAAGCAATGAATCCGCCAACAGCCGGGCCAATTGAAAAGCCTAAATTAATGGCTAATCGAACTAATGAAACGGAGCGTGTTCTATTTTCGGAAGTACTATAGGCTGCTATCGCTTTTGAATTTGCCGGTCGAAACGTATCGGCAGCGAATGCATATAAAAAAATAATGAGGGAGATGAAAAAAGGCGTCGTTGCAATCAGAAGTAATAATAATATTAATCCACTGGTGATGAGAGAAAGAAACATAATATCAAAAAAGTTCTTTCGGTCTGTTAACCAACCACCGGCATAAGAACCCAACACACTTCCCATTCCATAAAAGCTTAAGGCCAATCCAGCTTGTCCGATCGTAAAATGTAAGTCTATGGTAAGATATAATGACGTAAACAACAACACCATTGAACCGCTTCTGTTTATAAACATAGCAAGAGAAAGTATCCAAATGTTCCGCTGAATATTTGCAAATGCACCTAGATAGGAAGAAAGTATTCGGTTCATTGAAGAGTGATACTTATTTATTGTATAATTTATTTTTTAGGTGAAGCTTTTTTGAATCACAACATCTTTTAGAACGTTCATTTCGAGGTGTGACGTAATCTTGTGCTTAATCATAACTCTTGTCCTAATCGTGAAAGATTGCTTCGTACCTCGCAATGACGATTCAAACTTTCACTTATGATACGAAAACAAAAATGCCTTGCTTTGAAAGAACGAAGCAAGGCACTTTAAAAAATTAACGATTTTTATACCTTCGCAGCATCTTTTGCTTTTAATGATTTAGCTGCATCGACCATCTTTTGAGCAGCTTTTTCACCAAACATTTCTCCTTTGATATCCTGAATCACATAAGATACAGTTGCAGGTTTAATGATCGTATAAAAATGGCATTCCGGTGCAGTAATCTCTGATTCCCAAATTAACAATGCTGGTTCATCCTTGATAAAGCGTTTGAATTTATTTACATCATTACCGGCAATATCACTTTTTGTCAAAGCAATATCTCCATCACCTTCTTCGATTGAAATTTGAAAATCTTTTCCAACTTTGATCTCAGTAGCTCCCCATGATTGTTCAACCATTTCCATTTTTCCAACTGTTGAATCAGGAACCATAATTGAAAGAGCATTGCCATTTATTTTCAATTGAACTTCCATCATTCCTGGCATTGCTGATGTTGTTCCATCTGTTTTTGACCCTCCACAGCTAGCCAAAAGCAACACTGCAGGAGTAGCTAATAATAAAAGTATCTTTTTCATTTTATTGGTTTGTTAGTTTCGTAGGCAAATATAGGATATAAATATAATTGAACAAATGGTTCTATCAACAAACAATTAACAAGGAATAGACTTCTTCAGAAAATTTTAAATACATCACTATATTTGTTTGAACAATAATCTATTTACATTCGTAAAAATTAATCTCCTTGAAACTCACTTTTGCTCCACATACACTTTATTTTAAACGTCCATTTAAAATCGCGCACGGAACCCGAACTTCCACTCCAATTGTTATTGTACAAATAGAACATGAAGGACAAATTGGATATGGAGAAGCGAGTATGCCTCCATATTTAGGTGAATCACATGAAACTGTTATTCGTTTTTTAAAGCAAGGTACTCCAATAATTGAAAAGCAAAAAGACCCCTTTGATCTGGAATCCATCTTAAGTGAAATTGATCTGTTAGCTCCAAATAATACGGCCGCAAAAGCATCCATTGATATCGCACTGAATGATCTTATAGGAAAACTCCAAAACAAACCCTGCTGGAAACTATTTGGCGGAGATAAAACCAAAACACCGTTTACAACTTTTACAATAGGAATTGACGAGCCAGAAATTATCAGAGAGAAGATCATTGATGGAAATGATTTTAATATCTTAAAAGTTAAACTAAATGGTGAGAATGATAAATTGATCATTGATACCATACGGAGTGTCACCAACAAACCTATGGCCATTGATGTAAATCAAGGATGGAAAAATAAAGAAGAAGCATTGGAAATGATCAATTGGTTGACTGAAAAGAATGTGCTTTTTATTGAACAGGCATTGCCAAAAAATAATTGGGATGATGCACACTGGCTTTTTGAAAGAAGCCCATTGCCGCTATATGCAGATGAAAGCATTCAAAGATATTCGGATATAGATAAAGCGATAGATTGCTTTAATGGTATTAATATCAAATTAATGAAATGCACCGGAATGCATGAAGCGAATAAAATGATACAACGAGCTCGTGCATTAAAATTAAAAATATTGATTGGGTGCATGAGTGAAACTTCGTGTGCAATTTCTGCTGCTGCACAATTAAGTCCGTTAACAGATCATGCGGATCTTGATGGCCCTTTATTGATCAAAAACAATTTGTTTGATGGAATAACATTTACGCAAGGGAAGATCACGTTAAATGAAATGCCTGGCATTGGTGTTGTTCAGAAGATTGATGTAGTGTAGGAAATTGCGGAAGGAAAAAAAAGGGCAAAAAAAAAGCCCCGAAGGGCTCTTTTATTACTTTTTCTTTTTAGCTGCTTTTTTAGCTGCTTTTTTTGGAGCTGCTTTTTTAGCTGCTTTTTTTGGAGCTGCTTTTTTAGCTGCTTTCTTAGCTGCTTTTTTTGGAGCTGCTTTTTTTGTTGCTTTTTTTGCCATGGTTTTTTTTGGTTATTAAATTATTTGATACGAAGTAAGAAAAATATTCAACACAAACGAAAAAAATAGCATTTATTTTATTAACATCGAATTGTTCATATTGTTAATATCTTTGAAATCGCTCTCACTTATTTTCATTTTAAAATTCTGTTTTTTATTCGCGATAAAAAAACAAATAACAATTTAATTTTCTATATCACCCTCTACAATAACTGTTTTTAATACTATTACAGAATGATTAATATTTTTTTATTTTTCTTATAAAAAATTTTTCGAATAAAATCAGGTTCGATTTTAGTTCTCTTTTTAAAGAATTTAACTCCAAAATAATATTAAAAAATGAATGAATTATTTTTTGTGAATTTTGAATTAATTTCTAAAAACATTGTTTTTTTTACGTTTTTCAATATTTATCTAATCAGAAATCAAGGAACTAAAATCAATAAAAAATAGAATTCATTTTTGTTTCCGAAAATTTATTTCAGTCTTTCAAGCAAAGCCATATAAAATCCATCGGCATGATACATCTCAGGTGAATAGCGTTTTTCGCCTAGTAAACTCCATTTATCTCCAACTGAATTTAAAAACCATTTGATTTGATCTTCCCCTTCAGAAGGCAAAATACTACATGTTGCATAAACCATTTTTCCACCCACTTTCGTGATGTCTGAAAAATTACTGAGTATTTCTTTTTGAAGTATTTTAACTCTTTCAATTTCTTCTATATTCAATTTCCATTTACTATCTGGATTTCTTCTGAGCACACCCAAACCGGAACACGGGACATCTAATAGCAATCTGTCTGCTGTATCTTTTAGTCGTTTAATCACTTTTGAAGAATCTATTTCTCTTGTTTCAACAATACGAACATCTGCACGAGAAGCACGTTTTTTTAATTCCTCCAACTTTCTTCCTTTAACATCCAATGCGATAATCCGACCTTTGTTTTTCATCAAAGAAGCTAAATGTAATGTTTTCCCTCCGGCTCCTGCACATGCATCAACAACACGCATTCCACCTTTAACATCTAAAAATTCAGATACCATTTGTGAAGAAGCATCTTGAACTTCAAATAATCCTTTATGAAAAGCTTCGGTTCTAAAAACATTTCGCTGAAATTTTAATTCAACGGCATCTGGTGACCAAGGAATGAGTGTGCTCTCTGTAATGTTTTCTGCTTCCAGGATTGTTTGTAATTCTTTCGGATTTGTTTTTAAAGAGTTTGCTCTAAGCACAGTTGTTGGGTGTTGGTTCAAAGCGCGAATTACTTTATCCCAATTTTTAC
>JAPLDC010000459.1 GCA_026391935.1 Bacteroidota bacterium
TCCATACGTCATTTACAGGCACTGACATATAAATGTCGGATGAATAATATCCATCAACTTCAACTTGTCCTCCAACATTCTCTTTTCTTCGAGAAGTAAATATTACAAAAGATTCATTAGCTGGAACAAAAGGGTAATAATCTGGGAATTCTGAATTTATTTCTTTTCCAAGGTTCTGAAAGGTTACATTTACGGGGTGTTTTACATATTCTTTCCCGTTTTCACAAGTTTCGATCTGGTGTTCAACTTTTTCCAACTCTTCTCCCTTTAAAGCGGTTTTATAAGTATTATAAGCTTTTATCGCATCATCAAATCTACTTGCATATTGATAGGCTAAACCTAAATGAAACATGACCTGTTTTTCAGCTTTTGGAGATTTACTTGCAAATTCAAGGTAGGGTATAGCAAGTGTTTTATTGATGTTGGTATATAGATAACAAATTCCTAGTTTATAGTTGTAATCTGCATTCTTAGGTTCTTGTTTTAGAAGTTGTTTGTAGGCAGGAATGGCAAAGAGAAAATTGTTGTGAGAAAAATGTTCTTTTGCGTCTTCAGGGTCAATTATTTTTGATGTTTTTGGCTGTGACGAAACGCTGCCAAACAGCAAAAATGCAAATGCAAAAAATAGAATTCTTCTTAATAAAAATGAAGGAAAATGATTCACCGCTTATCTCTTTATTGTGCTTGTAGTCAAGTTTGGTACCAAAGTACAAAAAATGTTTTTTTAATGAAAGGATAATTGTGAAAAAATGCAAAAATGCCCGTTAAGTTAATAACGGGCATTTTTGCACGAATCATTGTTTTTTTTAGTAGGCAGAGACTTTTATGTATTGAAATTTTTCATACTCCGCCTTGTTGATCAAATAGTCAATATTGTATTGAGGACCGGATACAAATGATTTCACCTTTACAAAAGTAATTTTTGACGCATCAATCCCTTTTTCTTTTAGGGCCGCTATAATTTGAGCTTTAGCTTTTTCAGCACGATCGATAGAAAGGTCTTTATTTGACTTATAGGCTCTGGTAGGTACTTGGGAAGCGCATGAGGTTAAATTAATGTTAATGCTTCCATTCTTTGTTACCAATGCTGCCAAATTATCAATGTATTCTTTGAATGGACCATCTAATACATCAATTTCTGTTACATTATATTTAAAGAACATCTGAAAATTTAGTTTGTCTACAGTTGCAAGTTGCTCGTGTGAAACATTTTTTTGATCATGATTAAGTGGAGGAACAATGTTTTCTTTGGTTACATTATTATTAGTTGTAGGATTATTATTATTAGAAGCTACAACTGCAGCTTTTGGTAAATGCTTAGGCTTTGTTGAACTCTTCACAGAAGTTTTGATATCCGAACTGGTATTTGAAGTTGTATCATTAGTTACAATAACTTCATTTGAATTATTATTTGTAGCAATATGTTTTGAAGTTGTTGTATGCTTAGGATTAGCCTTCACAGAAGTTTTGATATCCGAACCGGTATTTGAAGTGGTATCATTAGTTGGAGTTCCGATACTTACACCTTTTAATTGTAATGCCCTGTTAATTTCCTGATAGGCAGCACTCATAGGAACATCAACAATTTCAGAGAAAAACTCTTGTCCATCATTTGTGTAGGATAATGTATAATTACTGCCGGGAGGTATGATTATTGTAAAACTGCCATCTCTTAACATTGGTTTGTAAACTCCTGCAACAATTCCTGTTTCGTTATTTGTAGCAACAATTTCCAAATCAGGTGGAAGTTTTTGTCCTTCAACAGGAATGATAATTCCCTTTATCAAAACCAGCGGAACTTCTTTCCGTTCCGGCAAGGAAATCATATAAATGTCTTTTTCTCCATAACCTTCCGGCCGCGATGAAGAAGAGTAATACCCTCTTTTCCCATCAGGAGAAGTTACATAAAATACATCGTCATCTGTGGTGTTGATAGGGTAACCAATGTTTAATGGTTCTTCCCAACCATTCGTTTCTTCATTCTT
>JAPLDC010000307.1 GCA_026391935.1 Bacteroidota bacterium
AAGTGTATTAGAATTATTTTATTTTATGATAGTAACGTGTCCAATGGATTGGTGTTTTGTGCTTGCGAAATCTTCCGTATTTACTTTCCAAACATACGTATCAATCTGGGCTACATTTTTACCCCCATTTGCTCTACCATCCCAACCTTTATTCGGATCGGTTGTTTTGAAGATCACACGACCCCAGCGATCAAATATCAACATTTCAAAATTGTTAATATCAATTCCTACACCTTTGGGTATGAACATCTGATTTAATCCGTCATTATTATTAGGAGTAAATGCATTCGGAACATAAATCGCATACTCAGGAAGTACAACAACTTCATTATATGCTGTGTCGGTACATCCATAAGAGTTCATAACAACCAACTGAACAAGATACGTTCCTGAATCACCGTAGGAATATACAGGATTTTGAACTATGTCGGTATGTATCATGGTCGGACTTTCAAAATCCCAATTCCATGAAGTGGCACCGGAAGACATATCTGTAAAGGTTACCTCAGGTGCTGTCTGTGTTACTTCTGCAGGAGAAGTAGAGAACGCAGCTGTAGGTGATGGATATACATCGATGAAATTAATATTCGTAATACTTGAAGTACATCCCAATGCTGTTGTTACGGTTAATGTAACGTCATAACTGCCCGCTACCGGGAATGTATGCGTTGAAGGCTCACCTGTTTGATCGGGAGATCCGTCACCGAAATTCCAAGAGTAACTGGTTCCAATATCACTTGTTGCGTTAAACGTTGCTGTGAATGCAGCACATCCCGCTGTGTCATTTACAAACATCGAAGAAACTGCCAAAGGATTCACAGTCACAGTTGCTGTATCAAAAGCACCGTACGAAGGAAGAGTACATCCATCATCAACATGAACAATGTAATTTGTTGTAATGAGTGGAGTTGCTATTGGGTTTGCAATAGAATCATCACTTAACCCTGTTGGTGGGATCCATGCGAATGAATACGGACCGCCATTCCCGCCAACTGCTGTAGCGGAGATCCCAACTGAACTTCCGGCACAAACAGACATATCAGTTGCTGTGACCACTATTGGTGGGTTCACAAATAAAGATATGGTTTGAACAGGAGAGATACAACCGTTGAAATCTGTAGCAAATACATCGTAATAAGATGGTATTATTGGATTAACAACATTTGGTCCCGCCCCTGTAATACTTGATGGAAGCCATGTATAAGTAAATGTTGGAGTTCCGCCATACCCTGCTCCATAGATCATTGCACTCTCTCCGATACAAATGGTATCGGCCGGACTTACAATTATTTGTAGGGCAGTAGGTTCAGGAATAAGTACTGATCCTGTTATAGTACAGCCATTATTATCTGTAACGGTGACTGAATATAATCCTGCAGTTAATGCACTTGCCATTTGTGTAGTTTGTGCCCCAATACCTGTCCAAAGATAACTATACAAAGGAGTTCCTCCAGCTGGAACAACGGTTGCAGTTCCGTTAGCAGTTCCATTACATGATGGCTCTGAATAAGATATTGCTCCAATTGATGGTCCGAAAATATCTGATAAAACTACTGCTATACTTGCTGTACATCCATGATTATCGGTAACAACAACATTATATATTCCTGCCGGTAAAGCAGTTGCAATCGCAGTAACCTGATTCAAAGGGTCATTCCATAGATAAGTAAATCCAGGAGTTCCGCCAGCAGGTGTAACAGACACAAATCCATTTGAATGTCCGCAAGTACTAGGATTTGTAATTGTTGAAAGCGTTATTGCAGAAGGCTCTGCTATAGTGATGGACAAGGTAGCTGTACACCCATGTTGATCGGTAACTACAACTGTATAAACACCTGCAACAAGACCTGTAACTGTCGGACTGGAACCAATGCTTGGTGTCCATGCATAAGTATAACCAGGAGTTCCACCGGAAGCATTGATTGTTATTGCACCATTGTTGCCACCGTTACATGAAACATTTGTAGAAGACATCAAGGAAACAGTTAATACTGAAGGACTCGTGATCATCGCACTGCTTGTGCTTGTACATCCATTTGCATCAGTAACAGTTACTGAATATCCTTGGGCACATAATCCTGTGACTGTTGGTGTTGTTTGTGTTGCAACATCATTCCATAAATAGGTATATGGTGCCGTTCCACCACCCACACCAACTGCTGCTGAACCGTTACAAGACATGTTGCAACTTACGTTCGTAGTTGAAAGTATTCCTGAAACCAAAACTCCCGGCTCATTGATAGCAATTGAAGCTGTCCCGATACAGCCAATCGCATCAGTAACAAGAACAGAATAAATACCACCTGATAAACCACTGATGAAAGCAGTTGTAAGACCTGTTGGTGTCCATACAATATTATATGGTATTATTCCACCAACTACTACTGCTTGTGCACTACCATTTGCTGCACCGTTACATGTAACATTTGTACTTGTAGGAATAGTAACGACAGGAGCAGAATTATCACTTACGTTTGCTACACCGGTTACCATACAACCATGTCCATCTGTTATTGAAATATTATAATTTCCTGCTGAAATACTATTTGCACAACTTGTTGTTTGAGCTGCTGGATCGTTCCACAAATAACTGAATGGCGGAACACCACCTGTTATAGTTGCACAAGCCGATCCATTAGCAACACCACAATTAGAATTTGTAGTTGTAGTGGAAACAGCTAACACAGTAGGTTCGGTAATTGTTGCAACTGCATTTGCAGTACAACCATTTGCATCCGTCACTGTCAAATTTTGAACACCTGCACATTGATTTATTATTGCGGGTGTAGTTAAGAATGAAGGTGTCCACTGGAAAACATATGGTCCTGTTCCACCTGTATAAACAGCTGTGGCAGTTCCATTACATGCTCCAAAACAAGTTACATTAGTACTTGTGATCGAAGCTACAAGTGCATTTGGTTGAGTGATCACCACAGTTGTATTTGTTGAACATCCATTTGCATCCGTTACTATAACTGTGTATGTTCCTGCACAAAGATTATTAACAGAAGCTCCTGCAATTCCACCCGGCATCCAATTATAAGAATAAGGTGCTGAACCACCGGTTACGGCAGCTGTTGCAAACCCATCACATGCATTGAAGCAAGTGTTATTTCCAACTGTCGGTACAGAAATACTCATTGAAGGCGGACTAATAATTATGCTTGTTGCAGTGGAAGTACATCCTCCTGCATCGGTAGCAGTCACAGTATATGTTCCTGCACATAATCCTGTTGCTGTTTGTGTTGTTTGTGCACTGATATCACTCCATAAATAAGTGAACGGACCTGTTCCCGTTATAGGATTCGCCGTTGAAGTTCCATTGCAAGTACCACTGCAACTTAAATTTGTTGATGTAGTAGAAATACTAAATGCTATCGGATTAGCAAGTGTTGTTGGAGTATATACTATACAACCATGCGCATCAGTGATCTGTAAGGTATATGTGCCCGCACAAACACCTGTAACTGTAGGAGTGGTAATTCCTCCCGGACTCCAAGAATATGTGTAAGGAGCTGTTCCACCAGCAGGTGTTGACGATAAGGTTCCATTGCATGCGTTGAAACAAGAAGGATCAGTACCGGACACACCTAAACTTAAGAATGTAGGTTCAGTAATTGTCACTGATGTTGAAGCAACACACCCGTTAACATCTGTAGCAACAACTGTATATGTACCCGCAGTTAAGTTAGTTGCCGTTGGTAATGTTTGTCCGTTGTTCCATAAGAACGTAAATGGAATTACTCCGCCTGCAACAGTTACAGTTGCACTACCATCATTTATTCCATAACAGGAAACATTGTTACTACTAAAAACAGTAGCAACTGGACCTGCTAAATTACCGATCGTCACCGGAAGACTTTGAGAACAACCGTTCGCATCAGTTACTGTTACAGCATATGTGTTAGAAGGTAAATTTGTTGCGGTTGAAGTTGTTTGTGCTGCAGGATCGCTCCATAAATAAGTATAAGGACCGGATCCTCCGGTAACTAATATTGTTGCACTACCATTTGCAAAATTACAAGTTGCATCTACCTGAGTGGACGTTAATGTCATTCCTGTAGGTTGTGTTATTCCGATGCTTGCAGTTTTTGCACATCCGTTAGCATCAGTAAATGTACACGTATATGTTCCTGCTGTAATTCCGGTAAGTGTTTGAGTAGTAAAACTACCCGGTGCCCAGAAATAAGTATATCCAGGTGTTCCACCTGCAGGGTTGATAGTGATAATTCCATTTGAACCTCCGAAACAAGAAACGTTTGTTGTTGTGAATGTTTGAGAAAGCACTGCTGGCTGTGTAATAAGAACTGCCGGCATTGAAACACATCCATTCGCATCAGTTACCGTGCAAGTATAGCTTGCAGGAGCTAATGATACTGCAGTTACAGTGGTTTGTGATCCTGGTGACCAAGAATAAGTATAAGGGGGTGTTAATCCGACTCCTGTTGAAACCGTTGCTGTTCCATCATTTGCTCCGGCACAAGTAACATTTGTCTGGGATGATATTACAGCCGTTCCTCCCGGATTTGAACCAACATTTACGAGTGCTGTTTGCGTACAACCGTTAAAGTCTGTAACTATTACAGAATAGTTTCCAGCTGTTACACCATTATATGTGGCAGAAGTCGAGCCAACTCCCGGTGTCCATGCATAAGAGTATGTTGCTGTTCCTCCTGTTACAACAACTGTTGCTGTTCCATTGGCTGCAGTACATGCTGCAGCAAAGGTAGAAGTAGCTAATGAAAGTACAGCAGGCTGTGTTATTATTACAGTAACTGTTGTTGTACATCCATTTCCATCTTTTATTGTTATGGTATGCGTTCCTGCTGTCAATCCTGTAAATACAGGACTTGAACCAAATGTGCCTAGGTCGATAGAATACACATATGGATTAGTACCACCTGAAGCAGAAACTGTTGCAGTACCTGTTGCTCCTCCAAAACAAAGAACATTTGTTTGACTTACTAAAACCCCAACCAAAACTGGTGGTTGTGAAATTGTTACAGGTACATTTATTGTACAACCGTTTGCATCTTTAGCAATCACAGTATAAACACCTTGCGCCAATCCGGAGAATGTTCCACTTGATCCATAAGGCCCTCCGTTAAATGAATAACTATAAGGAGCCAATGATCCGGAAGCAGTTACAGTAACACTTCCATTTGTCCCGCCATTACAGGAAACATTTGACAATGCAGTAACAGATGCAAGCAATCCGCTTAGATCAGTAACAGCCACTGTTGAGGTAATCTGACAACCGTTCGCATCCTGAACAATTACTGAATATGTATTAGCTA
Organism: Bacteroidota bacterium; assembly: GCA_026391935.1. Taxonomy (GTDB): domain Bacteria; phylum Bacteroidota; class Bacteroidia; order 2-12-FULL-35-15; family 2-12-FULL-35-15; genus 2-12-FULL-35-15. Next base: position 5,298 of record JAPLDC010000307.1, read on the forward strand.
CTAATCCCGGATAGGTGGTTGTAGCAGATAATGAACTTCCATTTACAGAATAAGTGTAAGGAGGAGTTCCACCAGTCGTTGCGCCAATGGTGATCGATCCGTTAGCACCTCCACAGGTTGAATTAACATGTGTCGTTGCAAGAGCTGTTGGACCTGCAACATTTGTCACAACTGGATTTACAGTAAACGTACAACCATTTGCATCCTTTACAATAACTGGATAAGTACCTGCCAATAATCCTGTATAACTTGTTGTTGCCGTATATCCGCCTCCATTGAATGAATAAGAATATGGAGGAGTTCCACCGGTAGTCGCGCCGATATTGACAGCTCCGTTACTCAATCCGCAAGAAGAAGTATTTGTTGTTGTTGCGAGAGCTGTAGGACCCGATATATTTGTAATACTAGCCGAAGTTGTATAGGTACAACCATTTCCATCTTTCACAACAATACTATATGAGCCTGATGCAAGTCCTGTATAACTAATAGTTGAAGTGAATGCACTTCCGCTAAATGAATACGTATAAGCAGGAGTACCACCAGTAACGGATCCAAGAGCGACAGCACCATTACTGTTACCACATGTTGCGTTAGTGATAGTTGATGTAATTGCTGTTGGTCCGGGAGTGTTAGTTAATACAGCACTTGTAGTGAATGTACAACCATTTACATCCTTAACAACAACAGAATAAGTACCTGCCACTAAGCCGGTATAACTTGTTGTTGCAGTGAATGCACTCGCATTAACCGAATAAGTATATGGTGTCGTTCCACCGGTTACAGTTCCAATTGTAATCGTTCCGTTTGATGATCCACAAGTAGTATTAGTACTGGAAACTGCCATTGCAGCCGGGCCGGAAATATTTGAAATTGTCACAGAACTATTAAATGTACAACCTCCTGCATCTTTCACGATCACAACATAAGTACCTGCAGCTAATCCTGAATAGCTCATTGTTGTTGAAAAGGCACTGCCATTGAATGAATAAGATAAAGGTAAAACACCACCGGTTGTTGCACCAATTGTTACCGTTCCATTACTGTTTCCACAAGTACCGTCAGTATGCGTAATTGCTAAAGTTGTCGGACCACTCGCACTATTGATAATTGCCGTTGTAGTAAACTGACAACCGTTTGCATCCTGAACGACAACAGAATAAGAGTTTGCCGGTAATCCTGGATAAGAGGTTGTTGCTGTAAAAGCACTTCCGTTAAATGAATATGTATATGGTGCAGTACCACCTGTTATTACTGCTGTAAGTGCTGTATCTGTTCCTGGAATTATACCCGGAGTTCCACCTGTCACCGCTCCTATCGTTATTGTACCATTACTGTTACCACAAGTTGGATTAGTAAATGTACTAGCTAAAGCTGTAGGGCTTGGAGAGTTTGTAAGAATAACTGAAGTAGTAAATGTACAACCATTTGCATCCTTCACTACTATTGAATATGTTCCGGAAGCTAATGCAGTATAATTTGTAGTTGAAGTGAACGGACTGCCATTAAATGAATAAGTATATGCAGATGTTCCTCCAGTAACTGCACCAAGAATAACAGACCCGTTATTAGCGCTACAAGTTGTATTTGTCAATGTAGTTGCAATTGCTGTTGGGCCTAAAATATTAATGATCGTTGTTGTTGATGAGAAGGTGCAACCACTAGCATCCTTCACAACAACAGTATAGGTTCCTGCACCAAATCCGGTGTAAGTTGTTGTTCCTGTAAACGCACTTGCATTAACTGAATAAGTGAAAGGGGCTGTTCCTCCTGATACTACACCCATTGTAATAGTTCCATTACTATTTCCACAAGTAGCATTTGTATTTGTAACTATTATTGCTGTAGGACCAAATGTTGGATTCACAAACGCTGTTGTATTATATGTACAACCATTTGCATCCTTTACAATTACAGTATAAGTTCCTGCAGCAAATGCAGTATAACTCGTTGTTGAAGTGAAAGGGCTTCCATTAACTGAATAAGAATAAGGAGCTAGTCCGCCTGTTGTCGCACCAATTGATATTGTTCCTGTGCTGGCGCCACAAGCAGCATTGGTTGTATTTACAACCAAGGCAGTCGGACCGGATGAGTTTGCAACAATAGCAGTGGTACTGAAAGTACAACCGTTTGCATCTTTTACAATTACAGTATATGTATTTGCCGCAAATCCTGTATATGTGGTTGTTGCAGTAAAAGGACTACCATTTACAGAATATGTGTAAGCTGCAGTTCCACCTGTTGTAACTCCAACAGTTATTGTTCCAGAGCTGGCACCGCAAGCTGTATTTGTGGTTGAAGTTGCTAAAGCTGTTGGCCCTGGAGTATTTGCAATTGTTGCGGTTGTAGTGTAAGTGCATCCATTTGCATCCTTCACCACCACGTTGTATGTTCCAGCGGCAACACCGGGGTAACTAGTAGCTGCAATATATCCACCGCCATTAAATGAATAAGTATATGGGGCAACTCCACCTGTTGTTGTTCCTATTGTTACAACACCATTACTA
>JAPLDC010000272.1 GCA_026391935.1 Bacteroidota bacterium
TATCTGCCCCATTGCTATTGAAAAATGGCCCTTAGCCACAGAATTATACCCCGAGGCAAATGAATAATTCCCAATTTGAATATCATCCCAATGAGTAGCCGTTACTGTACCTGCCCTGAAAGCAGCCTTTTTAGGATACCACATCATTCGCGTACCAGCGCCGGATGTCGGAATTGTTCCCGTTCCAAAAGTCCCTTGCTCTATAAATCCATCATTTCCTACAATGTGCAAAGTCGCTATAGGTGTTGATGTTCCAAGACCAATTTTACCTAGTGAAGAAATACGCATTCGTTCTAAATTATTGGTTTTTACAACAAGATCCACAGCATCTGTTGTCCCCAAAAAATTAGCTATTGCTGAAGTACCTGAATTACCAATCAAATGCCAGTCATTTGTTGTATTGGCGCAATTTAAAGCGTATGTAGCAGTATCAGAATAAGTAGAATGGTTCGCATTTACTGAAGATGTTGAATTTGAAGCAAATGAAGAGGAATCTGATGTAAACGCGAAATTTGCAGTATCAGAGGGAGGACAATGCAAAGCATAGTTTGCTGTGTCAGAATAATTTGCATGATTTGCAGTGTATGCAAATAAAGCAGTATCAGAATCATTGTCTTTTTCTGGCAACCAATTCGAGCCATTCCATTTCAATGTTTTTCCTACTAAAACTCCTGAAGTATCCACATCCGTCAAATCATTTAATGAAATAATAGATACTGCTGATGACTTTTGTGAAAACAAAGCATAAGGAACAGATAAAAGCTGGGAATTATCCATTACTATATAACTTGAACCACCAGTGATGTCCATAGCTACCTTTAGGTAATGCGCTGCAGCTCCCCAGTTGATCGAAGAAAAAGCTGGAACAGATCCAGCTCCTGTGCTTGAACCTTGACCAATAATTAATGTGAATAATCCAAATTGATTGGTAGTGACCAAATGTGTTTCTTCCCATTCCAATACTCCGGTAGCAGAACCGGAATAAATCCCGATCTTAATTCCAACTAATTGATTGTTTAATTCAATGTTAGATGCATCACGTGCTACCGCTTGGTAATTAAACCCCTGAGGTACACTTTGTGCACAAATAAAATTTACATGAATGATCATTAGAATCATTGTAGTAATTTTAAGAATATATTTAATTGTTTTTTTCATTTTTCAGAAATCTTTTATTTATGTGATATAAATTGTAGAATCATATCTAACCGTTTATCCAGCGCATCCTGATCATCACTAATGTTTTTTGTTTCCACTTTAAATTTATCCAAATTACTCAATGCTGTGTTCAGTAAATTTACTCTTTTGTAAAGCGCCTGAATAGCCAAAAGGTTTACACCATCAATATCAACCATATTAATCTTCTTTTTTGATTCACCAAGTTTAAAAGCCTTGTAAAAATCTTGAGCCATTGGGCCGATATGCCTAATGCTAGTTGATTGAGATTTATAATTCCAGCTAGTCATCTTGATCTTCGACAATTTCAATAAAATATTTTCGCCATTCTCTTCCCTAAAATTTTCTTTTTTATTCTTGTCCGAAACACTCGCCCAACTTCCACCTCCTGCAAAAAGAGTCACCCCATTTGTACCTATTGAATCTGAATAGAAAATGGTCCCCCCTGAAGCTCTTACAACAAATTGATTATTTGCTAATACTTTTGTGACAACTTGAGCTGATGCATCTGCATATACAAACGAACCTGTTTTTCCATTTGTAGAAGCATAATACC
>JAPLDC010000057.1 GCA_026391935.1 Bacteroidota bacterium
TATTTCCTAGCGTAATCTACGAGAACTGAAACAATCTCTTATACGGCAAAAAGATTGCTTCATTCTACACAATCATGACGGACTTAAATTATTGAAAAATGAAATTTCACAAAGAAGGAATACCATCATTAATTATTACGCTGATTGTTACTGCAATTATTAATGCTTTAACCTTGTTTTTTTGTGGCGCATACCCAATTATTATTTGGCTAGGATATGCATTGTCTGCATTTTTGCTCATTACTATTTTACAATTTTTCAGAAATCCAACCCGCAGTATTACAATAAATGAAAATCACATTATTGCTCCAGCTGATGGCAAAATAGTTGTGATTGAAGAAGTGTTAGAGAGCGAATATTTTAATGATAAACGTTTGCAGATTTCTATTTTTATGTCGCCATTAAATGTACATATTAATCGCTATCCGATAAGTGGAATTGTAAAATACGCTAAATATCATCCGGGATTATTTTTAGTTGCCTGGCACCCGAAATCATCCACAGAAAATGAAAGAACAACAATCGTTGTAAAACATAAGAACGGGCAAGAGATCTTATTCCGACAAATTGCTGGAGCGATGGCAAGAAGAATAGTAAACTATGCAAAAGAAAACGATACTGCGAAGCAAGGAAACGAATTCGGATTCATTAAATTCGGATCAAGAGTAGATCTTCTTTTACCTACAAATGTGAAAGTAAAAGTAGGTTTAGAGCAAAAAGTTACTGGCAGACAAACTGTAATAGCTACGTTTGAATAATTCGTGTTCTGTAACAATCAGCCTTCTATTTTAAATTTTAACAAGTCATTAACAATTTTTAATACTAAAATTAAAAGTGTTACACTTCTTTTAGTTAATTTTATATATCAATAAAACCGAATTAATAACTTAAACCATAAATCAAATGAAAAAATTATTTTTATTAGTAGCATTCACAGGAATAATTGGAGCTGCTTCTGCAACTACATTGTTGTCTTCAACAAAAGCAACAGTTGTATCTGTAAAAGGGGATGACAAGAAAAAAGGTGACGACAAGAAGAAAAAAGACGAAAAATCTTGTTGCAAAAAAGATGCAGATGGGAAATCTGCTGCAGGTGAAAAAATGGAAGGCAAATCTTGTTCAGGTGAAAAATCCGGAAAATCTTGCTGCAAAGCAAAAACAGAAGGAGCTTCTACAACACCGACTTCTACAACTCCTGCAAAATCTAACAAATAATATTCTAGAACAAAATAAGAAATCCGCTTCATTTAGTTGAAGCGGATTTTTTATTTAAAGAATAGTCATCAATTCATCCAAACTTTTTATTTCATGAGTAAGCTCCTCTTCATGAGGATTTCCGAGAGGGTTAAAATACACTTGCTTCATACCAACATTTTTTGCCCCGATAATATCTGCCTCTAAACTATCTCCAATCATTAAACTAGTTTCCACTTTAGCTTTTGTAAGATCAAGGGAAAATCGAAACATACGTTCATCCGGTTTTTTAAACCCTGATCGTTCCGAAGTGATCACTTCAGAAAAATAAGTCGAGAGGTCACTATTTCTTAATTTGAGATGTTGTACTTCTTCGAAGCCATTTGTAATTATATGCAAAGTGTATTTATTTTTTAAATACTTCAACACTTCAATAGAATATGGAAACAGGTTGGTTTTAAAGGGAGCGATAGCCACATAATCGTTACCAATTGCTTTTGCTAATTCAAAATCATCAATTTCAAACTTCTTTAACGCTTGGTGAAAACGGTCATAACGAAGCGTCTCTTTAGAAATAATATTTTTTCTATAATCATCCCACAAACGAACATTGATTATAAAGTATTCATTTAAGAAATTATCAATTGATGAAACTCCTTTTTGCAGAAGTTCAAATTTGACAATAAGTTCGGAAAGCGCTTCAGAGGAGTTTTTTTCAAAATCCCAAAGGGTATGATCCAGATCAAAGAAAATAGTTTCGTATGGCATCAAATACAGGCTTATATAAAAGGGTCCCTATAACAGACCAAATAAAAATAGATAGAAACAAATATCTTATTATTTTCTGTTTGTCGTTGAAATATCTCACAGCAAGAAAACAACCAATAGGAATTGGAATTAAAAAAGGCACCAATAAAGTAAAACCAAGGAGCCCGAATCGTCTTTTTACATTAATTATTATCCGATTGGTTCTAGTAAATTTCTTTTTAGGAGTACGAACAAGATTATTCGCTCGTTTTAATTCAGCCTTTTTCTTAAAGAATAAAATTAATTTATCACTGGCAAAAACAAAAACAACAACGCCTGTAAATCCACCCAATGTAGTGACAGTGATACTTTCAAAATAAGAAAAACCGAAACCTAAAGCAGTTGGAACTCCACCAAAAAAAAATTTGATTGTACTTAAAAGAAAGACTAAAATAATTTCCCACCAGGAGCTCATGAGAGAAGTAAATTATATTTTTACGCCAAAGGCTAGATCACCTGCATCACCTAATCCAGGCACAATATAGGATTGGGCAGTGAGCTCTTCATCAACAGCACCAACCCATAATGTCACACTTTCGGGTAAATGTTTTTTTACATATTCAATCCCTTCACTACTTGCGATGACGGAAACAATATGTGTATGAGCAGGCATTCCTCTCTTTAATAATGCCTGATAAGACATAACCATTGATGCTCCCGATGCTAACATAGGATCACAAAGAATCAATGTTTTCCCGTTAAGATCAGGTGAAGCTAAATATTCAACATGAATATCAAAACTGCCATCTTTATGATGTCGTCTGTAAGCAGAAATAAAAGCGTTCTCTGCCTTATCGAAATAGTTTGTCACCCCTTGATGTAAAGGCAACCCCGCACGCAAAATAGTAGCTACTACAGGCTGCTCTTTGGGAACGGAAACGTTCGCAATTCCCAATGGTGTATTAACCTCTACATCAACATAAACTAATTTTTTGCTGATCTCATAAGCAATAATTTCTCCTATCCTTTCGATGTTTTTGCGAAAACGTAAACTGTCCTTTTGAATATTTTCGTCGCGTATTTCAGCAATAAACTGATTAAAAATTGAATTGTTTGCTCCTAAAACCTGAACCATACTATTATTTTTTTAAAGATTTGACCCATTTTACAAACTTAGGCAAGTTGTTACGTTTCACTTGCAAATATACGCAATCTTTTGCTCCAAAATTTTTGTAGAATCGGGCAACATTTTCAACTGTAGACCCGCCAAAATCAAGCAAATATTTTTTTTCTGAATTTACTCTAATGAAATGATCGAACAAAAAATGCATTGCTCCGTGTGCCTTACCCTCATCTGTAACACCACTTTTAAGGAACGTAAACCGATCATTACTAAATATAAAAAAACCAGCAGCACATAGTCTATCTCCATCATAAACAGAAATGGAATATCCTTTTTTAAATTCGTTACACTTATTCATTAACAGGATGAGTGTTTTGTAGTCGGAAGCGCCAAAAACTTCTAACTCATCTCCTTTTGTAACCTTAAAAAGGTCAACGATTTTTTCAGGTGAAATATCCATACGGATCTCTAACCCTTTTTTAATTGCTTTTTTAACATTACGCTTTGCGTTATCAGAAAAACCTTTTTGAATTAATTCATACGAATTACATAAATCTAATAGTTGAAATTTTTTTTCTTTTACTTCATACAATTTAGAATTGAATAGATTGTTTTCATTCAAACAAAATTCGATGTATTTAAATTTTTCAGGAATTGCATCCATAAAATCAGAAACTAATCCATTGGAAATTTCTGTACCTGAAAAGACACCAAAATACCTTGAAAAAAAGGGTTGATACAAATAGTTGATCTTATATTTTGATCTTGATGCAATCGGAAATACAGCTTCATAATCGTTTAAAATAAGCGCAGACCAGCCCTCACAAACAATATCTAAATACCAGGAATATGCAAATACAGATGCATTGAATGATCTATTAATACAATCGTCCCATTTCTGTTTATTGATATTTATATTTTCGGTATACGCTATCATTAATCTCTAAACATTTTTGAATAAGTAGTAAAATTATTTTTTTCCATATTCTTTACAACAAACTCCTCCACTTTTTGAATCGAATAACGCGATAAGGCTTTTGGATGACCAATGATAACCATATAATTCATTTTTTTATTTATCAGTCTATTGAACGCCTTTTGTAACAAATGTGAATTATATCCATCCATCGAAACAGGATTATTGGTGTTTTGCGTAAGAAGTTTTTTCCGATAACCTGGAGCAGACATAGCGTTTCCGTCACCTAAAGGTTTATGCAAATAAGGATTTTTTCTACCCAACAGGAATAGTTTCCAAAAAAACAAAGGAGAATTTTTGATTGGACTGATCGGAAGCTCAGTGAAAAAGCCATCTTTATTTTCAATAACAACATCTTCTTCAAACCTATAAATATCTTTATCGGGAGCGTTTCTAAAATCGTAGGAGTATTGTTCTGAAGTATAATAACCGTTCCTAAAAACACTGCTGTCTAACGTAATATTGTTATCAATAAATATTTTCCTCAGTTTTCTGAATGGCTGTAAACACCAGCCACCGGCACGGAAAGCAAAAACAGGTTTTTCTGTAATATCAGAAAGAACTTTTTTATATCGATATACAATATCTTCTATTTCAATATTTGAAAAATCATCCAGTTTATATCTTTTAACATCGATGATCCAGCGGGTGCCATCATATACAGAATCTTCCCAATGCGGATGTATGTGCAGCTGTATATCATGACCGGTATCCGATAAATATTTTACCTGATCTGTAATTGCTTTATAATCCTTTTCCAATGATGGATACTTTTTCCTAAAAGAATCCAGTTTTAAAATAAAGCCACAATCCACAAAAAAACTAAAACGAACATTGTATTTTTCAGAGATTCGAATAAGTTCAGAGGTAGGATAGATAATGCATTTCTCAACAGTACCATGGTTTTCGCCAAAGTAAATTTCATAATCAAGGGTAATGAATATGTTCATATCATTAATTAATTTCCAAACGGAGTATACATCGTAACGCCTTTTTCATTATAATTTTTCACCATTACTTCCAACATTTTATTCGCATCTATCAACATACTTTTTGCTTCACCGATTACTCCATTTACAAGCACTCCTTCCTTTTCAAACATTGGCTTTAATGCATCGCAATCACGTTTCGCAGAAAATTCCGGATTATGAACTTTCGTTTTCATGAAAGATTCATTTCCATTTGCATCAATCATTTTTATATCAAAAATTTTCGCATGGTAAACAGGATACTTAAAATCAACGGCATCCTCCAGAGTATGCAAATTTGTGCAAGCACCATTTAAAGTCGTTCCAAGCATCAAAATTTTCCCCTTCTTATCACACAATTTTCGAAAGGGAGAAAATTCGTTATAAGGAGTTAACTGACCGAAATGTGAATTCGTATAATATTCAGCCAGGGGGCCTTTTGCAGAAACGGCATCTGTCGGATGAAAACTACGCTGAACTCCATCTAATTTTCTAAAATATTCTGTAACGATTCCCATTTGAGACGGAGTAGTATTAATATTAAAAAACGGATGTTCTTCCAAATAGGTTTTATTTCTTCCAGAAGATGTGAAAGTAGGGAAAAGCAATGTTCCATCACTACCGATAACTTCAAATAAAGCCTCGATAATAGTATTAGCTCCGCCTTCCACAAAACCAATTTTACTCAAACTACAATGCACTAAAACAGAATCGCTTCTTTTCAATCCAATCTTTCGAAGATCATCTATCAACATTTGTTTGGAAATCCCGGAATGATTATTTTTTTGAAGATCCAACTCTTTTCTACGTTGATTTTTTTTCAGCGTTTTTGCCCATTCAAGAACAAAATCAGGTGCATATTTTAAAGCTATCTTTTTTAACATTACTTATATCACTCAATTGCATATTTTACCATCTGTTCGTATACCGATCTCCAGCCGACCCACAATTTTTTATCATTCAAAGTGTCGTTGTGCCATAAACTAATAAACACGCCATTAACCTTTTTAACTTCATCTATCAATGGTTCAATTTTTCCCAATGCATCTTTTGGATTTACCTTTAAACTATATTTTAGAGTTCCTTCCATCATTGCAAAAGGATGAATCTTTAATTTCGTTTCTAATTCCAGATCCAAATCATAAAAATTAAAAGGTGTGCAGATACTTGCACGAAAACCTATTTCAGAAGCAAATCCCATAGTATAGTCATCCGTAATATCCATATCGATCAAATTTCGATAGGTTTCAGGAAGCCTTAACTTCAAAAAATGTTGACGGCTATGAATAATATCGCGATGTAATACACTTGATAAGCGATTAATCTCTTTTTTTAACTGTGCCTTACTTTTATTAGAACCGTAAGAAGGATGAATACCAATTTGAGCATAATCACCAATCATCTTGATTAGAGATTGAAACTTTTTACTTTCGATTGGCAAATTTTTATCATTCACTCCATAATCACCCAATAAAAAAAAGTAAATCGAATTTAGTTTATACTTTTTAATCATTTCAAGCTGAAAATCATACGTATCATAAGGATCTTTATCAATTCCAAACAACACTCTAGTACGTTCTGCAATCTCCTTGAAATCCAACTTTGTAAAGGCCTTTAAATAACCTCCAACACTTCTTGTAAAGCCTTTTTCGCGATAAGCATATGCATTATCAATATCGATTGTAGAAATGAACCTATAATCATTTTCCGGAAAGATCAACTGAGGATACCTCTTTTGTAAAAGTTCTTTTATCAAAATTACCCATGTATTTACGACAGGTTTTTGCAAGAACCCGTGCATAAATGCCAAACTATCTTTTGCATCAAAACGATCATGTTCATCGCGGATATGAGGAAGATATTCTTCGTATCGACTTACTAAATAAAAACAAGCGGCAAAAACATCAAAAGGCAATGCGGATGATTTCCCTGTAGCAAAAAAAACTTTATTATCATTAAAATCAAATACAGATATATTTTGTTCATTGATGCCTGTTTCGAACAATAGATTGCGGGAAGAAAAAAACAATTCATCTGAAACGGCATTAATAGTATAACTCAGCCTTGCACCCTCAAACTCCTTAAATTTTTCAATTTCAGCAGTGAGCGTAAAATCGATTCTAAGCATATCTTTGAATATCAAATTAAAGATATACTTATTCCTATGTGTTATTTTATGTGTATATATAAATAGCATGCTTAATTTATATTCTTTAAAATTTCACAACAAATAAATTCTGCCGCATTTCCATCTCCAAATAGTTCAGGAAATTTTAATTTATTAGTTTTTTTGAACTGATCAAAAGCTTTCATAATATGATCCTCATTTGTATCCGCAAGAATTGCGGAACCGGAGTTTACCAATTCAACCCATTCCGTTTCAGGGCGCAAAATAATGCATGGCTTTTTAAAAAAGAAGGCTTCTTTTTGAACACCACCTGAATCTGTCATAATTAGAAAAGCATTTTTCTCCAATGCAATCATTTCCAAAAATGAAACAGGTTTTATGATCTTTATTAATTTATTTGTTTTGACAGTACTATATAATTCGGAAGAAAGATTTTTCGCCAACAACTTTGCTGTTCTGGGATGCAATGGAAGAATAACATTTATTTTATTTTCAACTGAAATTTTATTGATAGCACGAAATAAAGAATTTAGACGCTTTGGATCATCTGTATTATTGTTTCTATGAATTGTTGCCAGTACATATTTTTCAGCATCCAAACTATTATCCTTTAGAATATTTACTGAATGTTCTGCCAATAAAGAAAAGAACAGAGAATTGTCATACATGATATCCCCACTATGATAAACCTTCGGATTATTTATAGAATAAGGACCTTCATTCTTTAACTTAAAACCTTCCTTTACTAAATTTTTAATTCCTGCTTTGGTTGGAGAAAATAAAAGTGTAGAAACATTATCACAAATTATTCTATTTATTTCTTCGGGCATTGACTTATTGAAAGAACGCAAACCTGCTTCAATATGCACAATTGGAACGTGAATTTTTGATGCAGCAATTGCACCAGCCAATGTTGAATTTGTATCACCGTAAAGAATTATACAATTTGGTTTTTCTTTTAACAGAATTTCTTCGACACCTTCGATCATCACAGCGGTTTGTTTACCATGCAATCCTGAACCTACATTAAGATTATAGTTAGGGTGTGGGATATCTAATTCATCAAAAAATATTTGGGACATATTATTATCATAATGTTGGCCGGTATGAACAATAACCTCCTTTATTTTATCAGGAAATTTATTTTTTATCGCTCTGCTGATCGCTGCAGCCTTAATAATCTGAGGTCGAGCACCAATAATAGTTAATAACTTAATCATTTAAAATAATTTCTAAATTAATCCCAACCGGAAGCAAGTACATCGCACAGGTGCATCATCTTCATATTTTTTCCTGATTTTTTTGCATATCCATCGATGTGCATCAGGCAAGAAACATCTGTAGAAATTAAATATTCTGCACCTGTTTGTATGGCATTCTCCAATTTTTGTTCGCCCATTCCAACTGCAATAGGTTCAAATTTCACCGAAAAGCTGCCACCAAATCCGCAACATGTATCCGAATCTTTCATTTCTCTGAGTTCAAGTCCTCTAACTTTTTCTAATAATACACGAGGTTCTCGCTTTATTCCATATTCACGCAAAGCATTATTTTCAAAACATTGACCATGAAGTCTGAAAATTCAAAAATATTTTTTTGAATTTGTTTGTATTCATTATGTAAAACAGAATTATGAAACATCTCAGGATAATAATTTTTAATCATTCCAACGCAAGATGCAGAAGGACAAACAATGTATCTATCATTTTGAAATTCACGAATAAATTTTTCACCTACTTCTTTGCAATCATCCCAATATCCGGCATTAAAAGCAGGTTGCCCGCAACATGTTTGTTCGGGATTATAATTTACTCCACAACCTACTTTTTCAAGGATCTTTACCATATTTAATCCCGTATCGGGATAAATCTGATCAATAAAACAAGGAATAAAAATATCTACAATCATAATTCACAATCTTTTAAATTTATAAAATCAACTCACATTTTTTGTTTTAGGAATAGTAAGCAAAATAATAAAGCCAACAAGAAAAAATACTATCAATGCCAAAATTGAATTTCGCATACCGCCTGTCAAACCTTCTATTGCACCGAATGAAAACATACCTATCACAATACCGACTTTTTCACAGACATCATAAAAACTAAAATAGGATGCGTGATCCTCTGTTTCCGGTAACAATTTTGAATAGGTTGAACGAGACAATGACTGAACACCACCCATTACTAATCCAACAAAACTGGCTGCAACATAAAATGAATTAGGGGTATAAACAAAAGCATACACACCAATACAGATTCCGACCCAAATAAATAAGGATACTCCAAGTGCCTTAATATTTCCAATCCATTTAGAAAGCTTCGAAAACAGAACTGCCCCAACAATTCCAACGAACTGAATTAATAATACACTGACAATTAAATTGCCATCTTCCATTCCAACAATTTCTTTCTTTGCAAACATTACTGCAACCAACATCACAGTTTGCACTCCCATACTATAGGTGAAGAATGCTATTAAAAACCGATTAAGTTGTTTAATATGTTTTAATTCATTCCAACTAACCTTATCATGATCAACAGGATCAGCAATTTCTGGTAAATAAGCATTGTAAAAAACCAAACTACCCCAAAAGCCAACACTTGCAAATAAAATAGAAAGCAATCCAAAAACCAAATGCTCTTTACTAAAAAAATACAAAGAGGCGCAAGAAAAAGAACCTAAATAACAAAAAAATTGCATAAATCGTTTTTTACTTCCGCTATAATCGGCAATACCAGATAATACAGGTGAAGAAAGAGACACTATTATAAAAGATAAGGCAACTACATAATCATATAACTCTGTATTTTTAAAATTTCGTCCAAAAAGAGTTACCATATCACTAATAATTTTTCCACTTTCATCTTTTGTACCTGTAACATTCACATAGAATATTGGGAAGACGGCAGCGGTAATCACTAAAGGATAGGAAGAATTTGCCCAATCATAAAATGTCCAAGCGTTTATTAATTTTTTATTTCCTTTTTGTATATTACTCATAGTTTATATTTTAGGGCTTGTTTTATTTCAAATTGTACTATTCTTTAATGATATAAATTTCAACCCTTCTGTTTTTGTCCTTGTATTCTTCTGAATCATTCGGTGCTACCGGCTGTGAAGATCCGAGACCTTTAAACGTCATTAAATTAACAACCCCCTTCGTTTTTAAATAGTCGTAAACAGCTTTCGCCCTTTCTTTTGAAATTCTTTTTTCCTCCGTTTCATCACCAAATTTATCCATATGTCCGGAAATTTGCAATTCAGCTGAAGGGTGCTCAATCAATGCTTTCGCAAGATCGTCAAGTGATTTATTAGAAGTGCTTAATAATTTAGAAGTCCCTTTTTCAAAAAATAAGTTTTTTATTTCAAACGTCAAACCAGTATCAAATGAATAAGGGATCCATTTAGGCTCGCCACCTGTATTTCCATTTGCAGAAGAATCTATCTCAGCTAACTTTTCACGAACAGATACATCGTCCAAAAAATAATATGCTTCCCTCAACTCAAACATCTCCCATTTATTCCGTTTTACCATATCCTCTTTCATCTTTGTTTTAAAATTACCAATGATGATATATTTTTCTCCACCGTGAGCATGGTATTCACCTTGTATAGGAAGCCAACCCGAACCAGACAAACCTTTTCTATAAGATGAATCTACCAACCCTTCCTCATCAAAAACCATCCCTACTTGAAAAACATCTGGAGAGAAATAAACCCCCAATTGTTTCACGGTAACTGTACTTTGCCCCAATAAACGAACATACATTTTAAAATAATATATTTTTCCGGCTTTTAATGGTTCGTTCAAGCCAACATACATGTATTCTTTATATTCGGGTTGAAAACGCAAGCCTCCATAACATGTACCTGTGCGGGCACCTTTATATTTTGATGTATCCTTTTTATCAGGCTTCATATAATAATCAACAGTGCCAACATTCCTCCAAGGAACGGCGTTTGTGATGCTATTGGCTTTGCTCTTATGGGTTTCGAAGCCAGGATTAGGAACCAGATTTTTACCGTATTTAGGTTGAGCGTAGGAACAAAATGAAAACAATGAAACTGCAAAAAGCAAAATTGCTTTTTGGAAAAATCCTTCAAAATTTTTCACTTTTTGATCCATACCTGATTAAAATCTGAATTCCTTTATTGTATCAATAAAACATTTCACTTTATCTTTTTCAATATCGGGATACAAACCGTGACCCAAATTAGCAATATGTCGATGAGGGCCAAATGCCTTTAACATTTTTTGTGTTTCCGTCTTTATTGTTGCGAAATCCGAATACAACAAACAAGGATCCATATTGCCCTGCAGCGTTTTGTTATTCCCGATAAGTAAACGTGATTCGGCAACATCCATTGTCCAATCTAAACCTATTGTATCACAATTGAGCATACCCATTTGTTTTCGGGCAAAATGAGCATCCTTTGCAAAAACAGTAAATGGTACATCTTTTATTGCATCACAAATCTGAGAAATATATTTCAGCGCAAATTCATTATAATGTTCAGGAGACAATATCCCGGCCCAGCTATCAAACAATTGAAGCATATCCGCTCCTGCGACAACTTGCCCTTTCAGATAATTGATTGTGCTATCCGTAATTTTTTGTAATAGTTGATGTGCCAATATGGGTTGTGTGTATAAAAACTTTTTTGCCTTCGAGAAAGTTTTACTTCCACCGCCTTCGATCATGTATGCAAAAATAGTCCAGGGAGCACCTGCAAAACCAATTAAAGGAACTCTTCCATTCAATTCTTTTTTTGTAAGTTTTATTGCATCGATCACATACTTCAGATCTTCTGCCTCAGCGACACGAACCTGTGCAATATCGGCAGCAGTTTTAATTGTTTTTTCAAACCATGGACCTTTTGCTTCAATCATTTGATATGGCAAACCCATTGCTTCCGGTATCACAAGAATATCAGAAAAAATAATTGCGGCATCTACACCTAAAATATCAACAGGTTGAATGGTTACCTCACAAGCAAATTCAGGAGTTTCCACCAACTCTTTAAACCCACCCATTTTAGCTCTTACTTCACGGTATTCTGGCAATACCCTGCCTGCTTGACGCATTAACCAAACAGGTGTGCGTTCTACTTTTTCACCTCTTGCGGCTCTTAGTATCAGATCGTTTTTTATTTTCATAATATATTTTTAAACTATTTATTTGGGGTGATAAATACGTGTTGCTGATTTAAGCACTTTCTCTTTATCAAGTGTTATCTGTTTTGTTTTTTGTTGCGTATACAATTCCATTTGGTCTGTTAAATGAGGATTCCCTTTTCTGCGTGATTCTCCATAAGGAACAACAGTTTCATAAGTATTTCCTGATCTTGAAAACTTTGCAAACATTACAAAAGAATCGCCATTTTGTGCACGTAAAAAACCATCTTTAGTGATATCGCTTGCCATCGTTTTCATACATTCAGGAAGTCCATAAACAGCATAGGTTTTATCTTCCCTCATTAATCGCTGTACATCGCCAAAAGGAACATCAATGGATTTATGGTATGTGGTCAATTCTTTTTTCGCATAACGGATCGCCTCGACCAACATTTCTGTGGAGTATTCAATGCCTGTTTCCAACTCATTATAGGCTGCGTCTTTTTTCTTGAATAAATAATTTATTGTAAATACAGCCAATGCTGCATCCCGATTATCAGCGTAACCGGTAAAATCCCACTTTTTCAATTTCACAATTGCATCAGCAATATCCGGATAATCCGATTCTGTCAAATCATAAATTGGCTTGTACGTTTTATAGATACCTCCTTGTTTATTCGGATACGCACAATCATATTTTATTTTTTTAAAATCTTCGAAAGAGATTTTTGTCTTTTCCTTTATCAACTCATTGAACCGCAATTCGCGGTTATTTATTCTATTCCATGAAAATCCCGATTGTCTGTTAAAAGCCAATTCGTTTGGATTCTCTGAAGGGTCGGTACAATGGAAGGGCGTATTATTTGTATTGTACACATATCCGCATTTTGGATTGTATTTCTGTGGCAACTGACTCAGCGGATAAAAGGTATTCCAAAATGTTTTAGAAGTATTTCCGGGAACTGTTTTTTGCCAATCAAAGTCGGCATTACGGAAAGGTAAAGACGCATTGAACAAATAAAAAATATTGTTTTTATCATCTG
>JAPLDC010000155.1 GCA_026391935.1 Bacteroidota bacterium
GTTGCAGGTAAAATTCCATCTACTTTCCAATAATGATTTGGAGACAAACGATATGGAATTGCATATGCAGGATCAGGTGCTGTGTAATTATGTTCGATACGAATAAAAGCGGAATCAGAAATTGCTAATACATTTAAACTCATCTTAGCATTTGCAAAATTTGCTACACCGGTAGTTTTAATTTTTTTATATTCAGGAGCAACAGCATGGCTGATTTTCTCACCCATGTTAATGGCAATAAATTTTGGATCAAAAGGGACTGTAAAGTTAAAAGAAGCGTTAGCCCCAGACATTATCAATTTCTGAATGTTTTCTGTCCAGTCAGAAGCCTTAAAAGTAACTTCCAATGGAACGTTATTAAAATAAGCAGGAGCTTCCGTTAATTTCTGTTTAACATAAACAGTCACATTAAAATCCGAGCCACTTGGAACAACGATGCTTGAATCAATTGAAAAGTGAGGCCATCCGGGATTAAAAACCCATCCATTAAAAAAATCCGACATATCAATTCCGCTTGCTGCTGTTAAGGCGTTTTGAAAATCCAAACTTGAAACATCTTTAAAATTATTGTTCGCTAAATATGTTTTAACCGAATAGAAAAATAAACTATCACCCATATAACCACGCATGGTATGCGCAACATCAGCGCCCTTATTATAAACGTGATCACCATAAGTAAATGTTTGTGGAATATTTGACAGCGTTAATACACCTTCTTTCGGAGTATTAAAGTGTAAATTATCTTCATGATTTGTTCTCACATATGCCTGGTAACTGCTATAGCCATTCAACGCTTCGAAGAATAGAAATTCACAATAGTGTGCCCAACCTTCATTCAGCCACATATCTTCAGCAGTGCGACAAGTTGCAAGATCACCAAACCAATGATGAGATAATTCGTGAACAAATAAATTCTGATAGGTCAGAGAACCTGTCGCTGTTGCCTTGGGATAAGCAATATTTGTAGCGTGCTCCATTGCACCAGAATTAAAAGGAACCATGGAGTAGCCAACTTTATTCCACATATAAGGACCAAAATGATTTTCAAATGTAGAAAGCGCAACAGGAAGATTTATAAATGAACTTTTTACGGCAGCAGTATCTGTTGCTACTGCAGCAATAACGATAGGAAAGGTTGCAGCAATACCATTGTAAGTTTGATTAATCTGAGCATAATTTGCCACTGCAACGCAAGCCAAATAACTTGGAATTTGTTCATTCAAGATCCATTTCCGTGTACGGTCTCCTCCACCATCTGTCGTATCTTTCGCCAGATAACCATTACAGTAAGCTAGCTTTCCACCGTTCGTAGTGATATTCAACTCGTAGGAAGAACGTTCCACAAAATTATCAAAACATGGAAACCAAACTCTACCATATACGTGAGGCAAAGCGGCAAAGCCAACACCTAAATTATACGCATAGCCACTTTGAAAATAAAAACCTCCCCAACCGGAAGCATCGCCTTGCGGCGTTCCATGATAATAAACGGTAACAATAGACGTATCTCCAATATTATAAGTAGCAGGTAAATTCACTTGTAACAAAGTATCATTATAGGAGGAAGAAAGAGTTGCTCCTCCCAATTTTACGGAATCGAGAATCAATTTTAAAAGATCTAAATTCAATTTACTTATTCCATTAATCTTTGGAGTAAATTTCACTTCTGTATTTCCCTTTATTACATTAGTAGTAAAATCAGTAATATTCAAGTTGATCGTATAATTCAAAATATCAATAGTATCGCTTCGTAAATTAGACGCCAAAGTGGTTACATCAGTTGAAAAAGATTTCCCTAAATGAATAGGGTCGTGTTTTTGCTGACAAGATTGAGCAAATAAATCAGAAAAATGAAAAAAGTAAAAAATAAGCAGGGAAATCAAGAATAGCTTTTTCATTGGCCATAAATTTGGAATAATAAATATAATAAAATGAAGGGAACTATCCAAAGATAAAATGATCTTCGAAAAAAATTTACACCAATACAAATATGAAAAAATAAGATACGGAACAGTTAAACAAACCTGAGCAACAAGGAAGAAAAATTGACTTTATGAATTAGCCTCATCAAACATTTCTTGAATTGCTCCAAGATAGTATGCACCCCAACCGTCAGCAATACTATTTACCGATTTCTCAGGAACGTCTTCATGAAGTAGTTCAACGGTGGTTGTTTCCCCTTTCCCTTTTAGAGTAAAGGTAACTTTTGAAGGTTTCTCCCATTGGTCATAACACCATTCCTGAACCAATTTTTTATTTTTTACAACTTCAATATTGGTACCATACATTTGACCACCCCAAAGAGAAAATGTGGAACCAACCTCAGCACCCATTTTTGCCTCATCGCCACTCCAATCCTGAATGATATCAGGATTTACCAATGCCTCAAATACCTGCTCAGGTGAAGCTTTCATCTCATATGTTTGTTCTATTGTCGGCATTTTTTTATTGTTAAATAATTATTATCGAAATTAGTTAAAATATACCGACTGACTATTTAAGAAACATAAAACTTATCAACCTAAAAAGATGAAGCTATTTTTTCGGTCACATCCATTTTAAACATCTGATCATTATAAATATTTTGCTCAGGCAAATATTTTATTACATAATCCTTTGAAATATATTGATTCATTTTTTCTGAATTAATATAAGACTCGATTATCACTATATTGTTGGAGTAATCGGGAATTGCGGTGACCAAAATTTCATTGTACCACCAACCAGTGATCAGAACAGTTTTAGAATTGATTACTTTGAATTGTTCAATAAGCTCCTTCGTATATTTCATTTTCTGCAATCGCTTTGAATAATCAGAAAAAACAGGACCTGAGATTGGATCAAAAAATATTTCTTGTCCGGATACCTTAAACAAAACAGAATAATTAGAATACATGGCGCCCCTCAACCTATCCGTCAGATTGATACTACAAACAAATGAAGAAAAAATAAAAGCGAGACATAAAAATTTAAACATTCTTGAATTTAAAAAATATCCGAAAAGTAAAATTACAAAAGGAAGTATAGAGATCATGTATCCCGATTTTTGCGGTAACCTGAAATAGGAAATGATAAATAATACAACAGTTACATAACTTGCTACAATTATTTTCTTGTCCAATTTATATTGAAACAGCGCTCCGAAATTCCCTTTTTTTCTATTCAATATTATCCAGCCTTTGCAAATAGCTATTGCAAGGAGCCCTATACATCCAAAGACTCCTAAAGTCATTTTGTAGATTACTTTTGTCATCGGAGGATATGGAAACTGATCGTAATACATAAAAAAGGAAAGACCAAATTGTTTGATGATAGGAGAAAATGAAATTACTGCAATGACTGTCATCGGAGCTACTATCTTAATAAAACGAATAACATTTGCTTTTATGTTTTCTTGTTTCCATGAAATAATCATGAAGGGCAAAAGCATCGCTCCGCTTGTTACTCTGCATCCTATGGCTAGTCCAAGAAAAACTCCAACAATTAAAAATTGCTCTTTTAATAGAAAATAAAAAGCGATCAAAATAAAAGCTGCTGTCCAAACAAAATCTATTGTGTAGGTGCTACTGATATAAAAAACGGGAATGAAAGCAAAGGCCAAGGCAGCAATAAAAAAATGTTGAAATTTTAATTGCTTCAGAATAAGCGAAAAGAAAACAGCAGCGACAGCGCTAAAAAAAGCACAAAGTCCATTAAATATAATAGGACCGCAACCCCACAAAACAGAAAAAACAAGTTCCTGAACGGGATGACCGGGGAAACGCGATGGCTCATATACGCCAGATAGTTTTGTATGAAAAGCTGCTAGAGCAATTCCCCATGAATCCTCCTCAACGCCATAACCTGCCGAAAGAAACGGTAATCTGGAAATAAATACAACAGCGAAAATAATAATGAATGGGAGATATTTTCTATCGAAGAAATTCATTTTAGAGCACTAATCGTTGACTCACTGCTTCATATAAAATTATTCCTGCAGCAACTGATACATTCAATGAACCGATCTCTCCCATCAATGGAATTTTTGCTTTTCCATCCGATTTCTGAAGGTATTCATTTAATATTCCATCTTCCTCAGAACCCATAATAATTGCTGTTGGAACTGTAAAATCGATTTGAAAATAATAATCTGTTGTTTTTTCAGTACAAGCAATGATCTGAAGTCCGCACTCATGCAGATAATCAAT
>JAPLDC010000505.1 GCA_026391935.1 Bacteroidota bacterium
TTGCCGATTTAAATATTGATAATTGAAAATTTTCATTTTCACTTGGTACAATATTCATACGTGGGTACCCTAATTTGAAATTATTCTCATCTTTTGAGATCATTGTCCAGCTGCCGAAATTAATTCTCCTATGATGATAAAATCTCATATCTAAATCATCCTCTGAACTAGATTTCAAATCGAGGTATACAACTTGACTATTCGGTTGAGCCAACTCAATTGTTTGTTTTGAGGATGATTCTTCAGAGAAATCTCCTGCTATCTGAATACCGACATAGATAAGAATTCCAACACCACAAAACCATAAAGTATTAGCAGTATATTTTACTATTTTACTACGCTGTTTTATTCCGAACAAATGTCTGACTCCGTTATAAATGAGCGATAAAACAGGTACTCCTATCAATAATATTAATCCAACTATTATTAGTGGAATTGGCAATCCGTCGGGCAATACAGCTGCTCCAAATTCATAGATTGAAAAATGGATATTGTTAACCGGAGAATCAAAAACTGAAATTGTACCTTTCCCAAAAATTGTAGCCAATAAGCCTATCATCAGGGCTATTCCAATAAAGACTAAAAATACTGCGATGATCTTTCCGAATATTTTAAAAATATTAAGAAAAACATCTGTTATAAATTCTAAAGCTTTTTGAGTAGAGGTTTTAATTCTGTCCTTGTTTTCTTTTGATCCAACTTCATCTCCAAAATCTTTCATTCGTTTTTTAAATTCTTCGAACTCTTCATTTACGACTTTGCCAATATTGTTCACATCTATTTTTTCTCCACGCATTTCTAATTTTTCAGCAGTTGTTTTTGCTTTTGGAATAATGATACAAAGAATGATGTATAATATTAAGCCGGAGCCGAACACAAAGAAACTTATTGCAAAAGCTGCACGAAGCCATATTGGATCAAAATCAAAATAACTTGCTATTCCGGAACATACTCCGCCTATAACTTTATCATCCTGATCACGGAAAACCCTTCTTCTTCTTTTGTTTTCTCCTGTAAATCTGTTTTCGGATTGTGTGGATTCACTTTTTGGACCTTCCGAATTATCTCCGGCAAATTCTTCAGGTTTACCCATAATAGCGATCACACTTTCCACATCCATTTTTAGGATCGCTTGTTTTGCATTGTTCACTTTTTCCTGAAGCATTTCGGCAATACGCGCTTCAATGTCGCTCATGATTTCATCGCGACCGTCCGAGTCTTTAAAGTATCCTTTAATAGTGCTCAGGTATTTGTTAAGCATTTCGTATGCATCTTCTTCGATGTGAAAAATGATGCCGCTTAAATTCATTGTTATCGTTTTGTTCATTTCTTTAAGTTTTTTAGTTTGTGATCTTTTGTTTTTTTCAAAGCCTAATTCACAATCAATGCTTTTCTATTGTTTTTTTTACCGCATCTACTAATTCATTCCAGGTAGTTTCTAGTTCTTTTAGGAATTGTTCGCCAACCGGAGTAAGTTTATAGTATTTGCGTGGTGGTCCTGAAGTAGATTCCTCCCAACGATAACTTAATAAGCCATCATTTTTCAGGCGCATAAGGAGAGGATATAATGTTCCTTCCACTACAATTAGTTTTGCTTCTTTCATTTTAGTGATAATTTCTGAAGGGTAATTTTCGCCTCCGGATAGCACCGATAAAATACAAAACTCAAGTACGCCTTTTTTCATTTGCGCTTTTGTGTTTTCTATATTCATATTTTTTGTATTAAAATGTTTTTAAATCTTTTCCTGTAGCTATCAGGTTTAATTTTAGGTTTTGTTAAACCTGTGATTCGATAAAGCAAAGATATATACAAAAATTAGTACCTTGTATCGCATAGTACTAAAATATTTTATAAATATCTGATAATCAGTAATAAAAAATATCAAATTGAGTATGAAAATTCTATGTATTTTTGTCAAAATATAATTTTCATGCATTTAGTCCAAGATTTTAACGAACTTTTTACTATTGCCTCTCTTATAAGTTTACTAACTTTATCAGTACTTGAAATAGTATTGGGGATTGATAATATCATCTTTATTTCCATTGTTGCCGGAAAGCTACCAAGAGCAAAGCAAGGGAAAGCGCGTACTATTGGATTGATGCTTGCGCTGATCATGCGTGTTGCTTTGCTTTTTAGTATTTCCTGGGTGGTAGGATTAAAAGATCCTTTGTTTCATATCGAGGAATTTGGAGTAACGGGCAGAGATTTGATATTATTCGGTGGTGGTGTTTTTTTACTCTATAAAACTACACTTGAATTACATAATAAGATTGAAGGATACGATGATAATGAGATGAGCGTAAAAAGAGTTAGTTTCAATGCTATCGTTTTGCAGATCGTTCTGATTGATATTGTTTTTTCTTTTGATTCAATATTAACTGCGGTAGGTTTGGTTAGCAATCTTTTAATAATGATACTGGCAGTTATTATTGCCATGATAATTATGATCATTTTTTCTGGAAAAGTAAGTGATTTTATCAATGATAATCCTACTATTAAAGTGTTAGCCCTCTCGTTTTTATTGATGATCGGGGTGGTTCTGATCCTTGAATCCTTTCATGAACATGTAGATAAAAAATTCATATATATTTCCATTGCGTTTTCATTTTTTGTGGAAATGATGAATATTCGAATGAAAAAGAAAGAGGAAAAGAGGAGGAGGGATACGAATAATGATCCCCGCGATCTTATTTAGCGACTTTGTCTTTTGAATAGATCACTTTGTTTTTTTGCACTATGAATACTTGCATTGAGGTCGAATCCTAATAATAGTATTAATGCATTGATATAGATCAACATCATAATCACTATCAAGGTTCCAATAGAACCATATAGTTTGTTGTACTTCCCGAAATTATTCACATAATAAGTAAATCCAACGGTTGCAATAATAATTAAAACAGTTGAGAACATTGAACCTGCAGAGAAGAACCTCCAGCCTTTTTTTACTTTCGGGCCTATATAATAATTGAAGGATATAATAGCATAACACAATCCACCTAATATCAGCCATTTTATTAAAGCGATAAAATAATACAATATTTTATTACTATGAATTAAATAGTTGAAAGCGAGCTCACTTCCAATTAATAGTCCGATTGAAATTGAAAGTAGTAATATTGTTACAAAAAGCATATAAAATGAAATAAGTCTTTGTTGAAGCGGTTTGCGTGTTTCAATTTCGTGATAGGTTTCATTAAAAGCATTGATCATGGCGTTGAACCCATTTGTGGAAAAGTACAAGGCTGAGAAAAAACCAATTGATAATAATCCACTTCTTTGATTTTTTATTATATCAGTTATGGTATCTTCTGTAGCAGCAAAAGCTGATTTAGGCATAATACTTTGCAGTAAATTAAAAAGATAGTCCTGGAAATGTGCAATATGTATATATGGAATTAGTGTGAAGATAAAAATAATGGAAGGGAAGAGTGCCAAAAAGAAAGTAAAGGCTAAGGAGGAGGCGCGTGTATTTAGTGTTCCATTTCTCAAGCCGTTAAGAAAAAATTTCGAAACAATGTAAAGTGATAAACCTTCAAAACCAGGCAATACTATGCGTTGACTGGCTTTTATCAATTTATATGCCGGACTGAATTTTATTAAACGCCTGATATTTTTGCGTTCCATTTTAAATTGCTTTTAAACTCAGATCTAAACTTTTTATATGATGAGTGAGTGCTCCAACGGAAATAAAATTCACTCCACATTTTGCGTATTTACTGATATTTTGTTCAGTAATTCCTCCTGAGGCTTCTGTTTCATATTTCCCGTCAATCAATAGGACCGCTTTTTTTATATCGGCAGTTGAAAAATTATCAAGCATGATCCTATTTATTCCGCCAATGGAAAGTATTTCTTTTACCTCATGTAAATTGCGTGCTTCTACCTCAATTTTTAATTTTTTATTTTTCGCTTTTAAGTATTTTTTTGAAGCATCGATTGCTTGTTGAATTCCACCTGCATAATCAATATGATTATCTTTAATTAATACCATATCATATAAACCTATACGATGATTAGCGCCACCACCAAGAACTACCGCCCATTTTTCCAGTCCGCGTAAAGTAGGCGTAGTTTTTCTAGTATCAATTACTTTGGTTTTTGTTCCTTTACAAAGTTGAACTAAATGATTGGTTTTTGTTGCTATACCGCTCATTCGCTGCATGCAATTCAATACTAATCTTTCTGCTAACAATATCGATTGAGATTTCCCTTCAACAGTTAAAACAATATCTCCCTCTTTTATTTTGCTGCCATCATTTATGAAAACATTCAGTTTTAGGGATTTGTCGACAGTTTTAAATATTTCTTTTGCCAGTTCAACACCTGCTGATATTCCATTCTCTTTGACAAGAAGTTGTGCTTTTCCTATTGCAGAAGAAGGAATGCAAGCTAAAGATGTGTGATCACCATCTCCCATATCTTCAGCCAATGCTGCAGTTATGAATTTTTGAATATTAAAATTGTAAAGACGTTCGGGGATTAGTTGTTTACTCATTCTCCGTTTCAATTCTAAATTGCTGAATAAGTGTTTGACTTCCCAACGTTTTGATCAGGAAATAGGTTCTGAATTTCCCATTTGTGGTCTCTAAGGTGCCTATTACATATTGTGAACCGGCCTTCGGCTGACTCTTATGTGCAACAGTATATGTTTTTACAGGGTGTTTTGTGAAAAAGTCTTTTAAGATCATTTCTGCCTGTTGTTTACTGTATACATCTTCCTGCTCAATTACTTTCAAGTCGATATTATCGATAAAAAACTTAGAAATATTTTTCGGATTTCCAGAACGGATTGCTGCAGCTATATCATCTATTACAT
>JAPLDC010000058.1 GCA_026391935.1 Bacteroidota bacterium
TCAAGATATTCTTTCACATATTTCCATTGCAGCAATCCCAATGCACCGCAAATAAAAAAAATAATAAATACTGCGCCAATACTTATTATGGTAGTGGACCAAAACCAAATAAGCAAGGGTAAACCTCCAAACAACCCGAAAAATGTGGCTGCCATAGCAATATAAATACCGTTCCTTTTAAGAATACTCCTCCATAATGAATAACGCTCTTCATTATAGGAATTATTTAATATTTGCTCATTCAGATCAGATTCCAGCTTACCAAATGAATTTCCAATGACCGGAAGATCCTTCTCGGGATACACCCTTACCTTGTAATCATCGGTTATATTATCAGGATCCTGATTCAACATCAACATCAAAAAATTATACAGATGCGGTAATTGCTTTTTAAATTCCTTAGGAACTTCAAAAAAATGTTCTACACAAACAGCCAAAAACTCATGCATGTTTGTTCCTCCATAGCTCCGTAAAAAAGTATTTCTCTTTTCTTTTAGATCATTATAATCTTTAGCGGCAATCATTTCCCACTTTCTGAAATAAACAGAAAAGTGTTCATCATAATTTCCACCAATATCCAGATCGATGTTCAATGCATGCGTCAATTCATGCAGTCCCAAATTTAATTTATCGTCATCTGTAGCATACCCTTCTTTGAAATCATTCCATGAAAGCGAGAGAATACCATTTTGAGTATTCAGTCCTTTCAAATTTGTTTTTAAATAATTCGAAAAGAAAATATGCGGAAAAACATTTATATCAGACAAATGACTGATCATATAATCTTTCAAGCCAAATGTTAATTGAATCGCGGAAGCAGAGATCAATACTTTTATTTCATCGGTAATAACTAGTCCTTCCCTACCATTGAAGGACTTATCCGCCATAAAATTATATATGCGGGCTACAAAAACTTCTTGTGCTTCTGAAGAAAGATTTTTGAAATACGAATTTTTTTGTTTTAATAGATTATAAGGCACCTATGAAATTTTAAAGTATAGTTGATAATAAAATTTATAATTCACTAAAATTAATCGAATAAAAGGAATTCTTCCTGCTGATTATAAAATTTTTATTATTTCTGAACATGGGTATTTCGTATTTTTATGAAATGAAAGAAAATAATCCTAAATATACAAATTCATTAATAAATGAGAGCAGTCCATACCTTTTGCAACATGCACATAATCCTGTCAACTGGTTTTCCTGGAATGAAGAAATATTGGAAAAAGCCAGAGTAGAGAACAAATTAATCTTGATAAGTGTAGGATACTCTGCATGCCATTGGTGCCATGTAATGGAACACGAAAGTTTCGAGGATGAGCAGGTGGCTAAATTGATGAACGACCATTTCATATGCATAAAAGTTGACCGAGAGGAACGACCGGATATCGACCAAGTATATATGATGGCTGTACAGCTAATGACCGGACAAGGCGGTTGGCCATTAAATTGTTTCGCTTTACCGGATGGAAGACCAATTTATGGCGGAACATATTTTCCAAAACAAAACTGGATGAATATTTTGTTGAATCTAGCGGACACTTTTAAACATGAACCGGAAAAAGTATTGGATTATGCGAACAAATTAACAGAGGGAGTAAAACTTGCTGAATTGGTAAAAATAAATTCAGAAGAAAAAGAATTATCTATCGAAACACTTCATAAAAGTGTTCAGACCTGGCAACAAAAATTTGATGACATAGATGGTGGTCCAAACAGGTCTCCCAAATTCCCACTTCCAAATAATTATCAATTTTTATTGCGGTATGCTCATCACACAGAAAATGAAGCTGTTTTAAAACACATCGAACTTACATTAAAAAAAATGGCTTATGGAGGAATATACGATCAAATAGGAGGAGGATTTTCTCGCTATTCGGTTGATCATTTATGGAAAGCACCCCATTTCGAAAAAATGCTGTATGACAATGCCCAACTCGTTACACTTTATTCGGAAGCTTATCAAAAAACAAAAGAACCTATATACAAACAAATAGTTTATGAAACATTGGCTTTTGTAGAACGAGAACTTACTTCATCAGAAGGAGGATTTTATGCCGCATTAGACGCTGATTCAGAAGGAATAGAAGGGAAATATTATGTTTGGACTAAAGATGAATTAAAAAATATATTAAAGGACAAGTTTGATCTTTTCGCAGATTATTTCAACGTAAGTGCAAGAGGATTATGGGAACATGGAAATTATATTCTTTTGCGGAATGATGAGGATGTTGTAATTTCAAACAGAAACAAAGTTTCTACAGAAGATCTAAAACACATCATCGAAGAATGTAAAAAAACACTTTTATCAATAAGAGAAATACGTATTCGACCCGGACTAGATAATAAAATTATCACTTCTTGGAATTCACT
Source organism: Bacteroidota bacterium (assembly GCA_026391935.1). Lineage (GTDB taxonomy): Bacteria > Bacteroidota > Bacteroidia > 2-12-FULL-35-15 > 2-12-FULL-35-15 > 2-12-FULL-35-15. The sequence continues at coordinate 2,377 of JAPLDC010000058.1, forward strand.
TATGCTCAAAGCCTATATCGATGCTTATAACGTTTTTGATGATCAACATTTTTTAGATGTGGCGAATAAAAATGTAACATTCATTTTAAAAAATTGTTTTCAAAATGATGAACAGCTTTCTCATTTGGCCGCTCGATCACAAACCTTTAATGACAATTCAAAAAGAGAGTATCATTCTGTAAACGGATTTCTGGAAGATTATTCATTTACTATAGAAGCGTTTATTGCAATGTATGAAACAACATTTGAAGAAAACTACCTTCACAAAGCAAACGGATTGATAAAATATGTGATTGAACATTTCATTGATAAAAATTCGGGGATGTTTTATTTTACGTCCGATGAAGACAAAGCACTCATCACTAGAAAAATGGAACTATCGGACAATGTTATTCCTGCATCAAATTCAAGCATCGCAAAATCACTTTTTATTTTAGGCCATCACTTCGAAAATGAAGAATATATCTCTATGAGCCGCAGAATGCTTTCCAATGTATTGGAGGAAATAGTTGGATACGGCTCCGGATACAGCAATTGGGCAATGTTATTGCTGTATTTTAGTCAGCCTTTTTACGAATTAGCAATTGTTGGTAAATCTGTTGATGAAAAAAGGAAAAGCCTCAACAAACATTACAATCCAAATAGGATATTTGCAGGAAGCACTACTCAAAGCTTATTGCCACTTTTAAAAAACAGGTATACAGAAAAGGAAACGCTCATTTATGTTTGTACCAATAAAACATGTTTACAACCGGTAAAAGAAATAGAGAAAGCATTACAACTAATGAATATTGAATGAAAATAGTAACTACTCTGCTTCTTTTTATTTTTCAACTGAGTTCATTTGCTCAAATGATAAGCACAAATCCTGAAGAAATAGGCGTCGGGCCAATTTCCTTTAATTCAAGTGTAATAAAGAAAAATAAAATAAAAAAAATTGATGTTGTAATTGTTGATAAGCCCGATGGTGAAGTGATTATTGATAAAGGAGCCAGTCAGGGATATGAATTTGATAGCATCGGTAGAATTACACGCTATTATTATACTATTTTAAATTTTGCTGAAAACGAGGTCGTTGATGTTCCTGAAATTAGAAGAAAAGGGAAAATAGTTCAGGTAGCTTCCACCCGTACTATTACAAAATATTTCAATGACACAATTTTTGCAGATATTTTTTACAATCAACAAAACAAGATCATAACCAAAAGAGTAAAAATGGGAGCCTATTACAACTCCTACTATTATGAATACAATGAAAAAGGGCAAATTAAAAGAGAAATGCACTTTAGAGAAACGAATATAAGTGAAAATAAAAATGAATTTAAGTTGGGCGTTCAGAATATATTATCTAACGAAACATTTGAATACATTGAGATGACCCCAACACAAGTTAAGAAAAGATGCCTGAACGACGAGGGAAGAGAATATAAAAAAGCAATTATCAATTATGACGAAAAAGGAAGAATACTTACTGAAAATTATGAGTTCATTGTAAGTTGGATGAAGCAAGAAAATAACTATCAATATGATCTGAGCGGTCACCTGCTCGAAAAAACGTGTACCGGCAATGAAAGCGGAGATGTAAAAGAATATACCGTTTATAAATATGACGGGAATGGCGTATTAATGGAAGAAAAGAAATTTAAAAATGATGCACTACTTTTTGAGATCAGTTATTTGTATGATGAAACAAATAATTTGTTAAAATCAAAGATCAATCGTGATCACAAAAATACTTCTATAGGAATTGTGAAGTTTGGATATACATTTTATTAGACTTCCCCTTTTTTCTTACCTGCCACAAAATCTTTCAGGTAAAATGGTTCAAAATATGCGACATCTTGAAACTGCTTTGAATTAAAGGCCTGCTCAGACAATACTACCATGTCACTTGCGGAAGGAACAATATCATCCATAAAAATTGCATTTGAAATCTGAGAAAATGTTTCTTTACATTTTGCTGAACCATCTCCAAAAAAAAGGATCTTATTCGATTTTAAAATATCTGAAAAAGAATGCTCATCAATAATTTCAGCGGCGGTGGGTCTAATTTCTTTTCCTGAGGAATCATAAATAGCACAATACACTTCCATTCTTCTTGCATCCAACATCGGGCAAAAAAAATCATTTTTTTCAACTTTATCCTTTGAATTTTGAACTATTGACTGTAGTGTGTTTATTGCGATTAAAGGTTTATCTAAAGAATAACAAAGTCCTTTTGCAGTGCTCACACCAATGCGCAATCCGGTATAGGATCCAGGACCTTTGCTGACAGCTATTGCATCAATTTCAGATATTTTTTTTCCTGATTGTTGAAGTACATCTTCAATAAACAAAGTGAGCTTTTCGGAATGGGAATAATCTCCGTTTTGTTCTTTTAATGCAAGCAGCTTTCCATCATGGCCAAGAGAAACACTACAGACTGTTGTTGCTGTTTCAATGTTTAAGATAAGTGCCATTATTTTTTTGTTTACTTTTTAGTGACCGTAAACAACTCTGATTTATCAACTTTATTTACCTTGTCGCCATCCTTTAGTTCCTTAGCGATGGCACTATAAGGAGCGGAGATTATTTCATCTCCCTCTTTTAGTCCTATATATATCTCTATAAAGCTATTGTCCTGAACGCCTGTTTTCACTTTTACCATTTTCACTTTCCCTTCTTCTGCGTTATAAACAAAAACACATTCTTCAATTTTTATCAAGGCTTCATTGTTTTGTGTTTTGTCATTTGCATTTTTCACAACAATGTCTTCATTATCTTCATCTCCACCTTTTTGTTTTTCCTGTTCTTTGAACAAAGTACTATCGCTTCTCGTGGTAACTGATTGAATTGGAACAGCAATTACCTTATTCACTTTCTTGGTTTGAATATCAACAGTCGCACTCATCCCAGGACGGAAAGGAGCTATGTTATTATTCGCTGTTAAAAGATCCATGTATGACTCTTGCAAGATTCTGATCTTTACAACAAAATTTGTCACCTGCTCAGCAGTAACGCCTGTTGTATTGGCTGAATTTGCAATTTCAGTAACAATACCTTTAAATTTTCTACCCAAATAAGCATCCACATCTATTGAAGAAGTATCGCCACCATGAACACGGACAATATCATTCTCATTTACTTCAACACTCACTTCCATTTCATTCAAATTTGCTAAACGCATTATTTCTGTACCTTCCATTTGAGCTGTTCCAACAACACGTTCTCCCTTTTCTTTATTCAATTTGGAAACGGTACCATTTACGGGAGAAAAAATATTTGTTTTCGCTAAATTATCATTGGCTTCCTTTAAGGACGCTTCAGTGCTTTTCACATTGTAATCAGAAGCATCAACATTGTCTTCAGCACCTTTTACATCTGCTTTTGCTCCTTCGTATGCAGCTTTTGCGGCATCCATATCGGATTGTGAAATTGCTCCCTGATCAAATAATTTTTTGTTCCGTAAAAAAGAAGCTTCAGTATTCATAAAAGCTGCTTTGATCTGTTCCAATCTGGCTTTCGAATTGGCAAGGTTTGCTTTTGCACCATTCAAAGTTGCAACCATTCTGCTGGAATTGGATTCATAGATCAACGGATTTATCTTACACAACAAATCTCCTTTTTTCACTTGGTCACCTTCTTTGACGTATAATTCAACAATCTCTCCGGATACATCAGAACTTATTTTCACCTCTACTTCCGGCTGAATTTTTCCATTCGCAGAAACAGATTCAATGATGTTACGCTTAACAGCCTTTTCAGTCGCAACCTTAATTGATTTATTGCCAGAACAATTTTTCAACAGCATAATAGACATCAGAAAAATGATTCCAATAACAGTGATCCAAATTATTTTTTTCATAGTATATTTAATTTACCACAGATTACACAGATTTACACAGATTATTTTCTTCTGTGGTTGACTTATAATCTATTACGTTCTTTTTCCTTTATTCAATCTTAAACAATTAGAATTTTTCAATTTTTTCTGTGCAAATCCGTGGTGAATCAGTTTAAAATTTTAAAGGTTTACCCTGATAAAAATCAAGAACTTTTGTTTTAAATACATATTCATACTTTGCCTGTAGCAGATCACTTTGTGCTTTTATCAATTTATTTTTTGCATCATTATAATCATTGCTATTTAAAAGTCCAACATTAAATTTTTGCTCCGTATATTTAAAAGATTCCTGCATCGCATCAATTGCTTTTAAAGAAGCATTATATTTTTTTAATCCTGCACTTGCATCAGCATATGCCTGTTGAACATTTTTTTGTACCTGCAATTTGGTTGATTCTACTGTAAGATCAGCATTTAATTTTTGGATCCTGGCTCTGTCAATAGCAGATTTAGTTTGTAAGCGATTAAATATTGGAACTGTTAAATAAAATCCGAAAGACTTATTTACGTTATCACTATATTGTTTTGAAAAAGGAATTTTTTCAAATGTCCCACTTGAAAACATAGGCGACAAAACTGTATCTCCTGCAGAAGTAACACTTCCATCTGGTCCGTAACCCTGGAAAGCAGGTGCATCAAGAATCCTTTTACTTGCTCCGGAATACCCTGTTCCATAGGATGCACTAAACGTTAATCGCGGACTTAATCCTCCCCATGCAACATCAACAGATTTTTCAGCACTTTTTACATTGAATTCAGCACTTTTTATTTCAGGCAAATTACTCACTGCCGAATTATAAATTTGAGTTGTTGTTGTCGTCAATAAATCATTATTTCCAATAGTTAATTCCGGCTTCACGATTGACAAACCATCTACAGAAGGCATGTTCAATAGTTGCGCTAAATTTAAATAAGAAATATCCAATTGATTTTGAGCATTCGTAACATTTAATTCTTCTAATGCTAATTGTGATTGAATGTCTAACAATGCTCCTTTCGCTGTTTTTCCTGCATCCACCAAAACCTTCGCGCGATCAACCTGAGCAGACGTAATTCCCATTTGATTTTTTGCATTATCCAATGTCTCCATGCTATAGAGGATCTGTAAATAAGCTGTGGCAATATTTAAGGATACATCATTTTTTATTTTTTCAACATCATACTTTCTTGCCAAATAAATGAATTTATTTTCCTGAATGGTATTAATATTTTGAAAGCCGCAAAACAAAGTAACATCTGTACTCAATGAAAAATTTTGAGAAAGAACTTCAGCATCTGCAAACTGGTTTGTAAAACGATCGATTG
>JAPLDC010000543.1 GCA_026391935.1 Bacteroidota bacterium
ATTCAGGTGCAACCAATCCACCGCAATACGATTTGAAAGAAGTTAACACACCACCTTGTTCGTGGATATGATCTATCACTTTCATTGCAGATGCATGGTCTATCCCTGGATCCAAACCTATCTCATTCATCAAGATTATTCCAGAAGCTTTTGCTTCCGAATCAAGCTCTTTCATCTCCTTTGAAACATAGGAAGCTGTTGCTAAATTCTTTTTTAACCGCACACAATCCTTTGCAACATTCAAATGCATAAATGCCGGAAGCATAGAAATAACAATATCTGCACGTTTTATTTCTTCTTCCCGCTGCGAATCATTATTTATATCAAATTGTATTTCTCTTGAATTTACATGGCCTGCGGTCTTTTGTTTTACCAACTCTAGCGAAACATCTCCGACGGTTACATTCCAATTTTCTTTTACTGAATGTGTCAATAAATAATTAATAAGCGAGGAAGCGGAACGACCTGCTCCAATGACTAAAATATTTTTCATAAGAAACGAATTTGGTGCGAAGATACTAAGCTGATGCAAAATAGCCACTGCTCAAACGATTATATTTTATTAATTTAAAGAATCGCGATCAGTCGTAAGTATGCAGAAAGACTAATTTTGAAAAAATAATGCGTAATCGCAGAATTTAATAATTTAGGAAGCATAGACTTCTATTTTTTTCAAGGCATTTTTTTATACCTTTACAACATGCAAAAACGTTTTTTAGTATTCAGTGGATTTTCAGGTGCCATTGCTGTTGCTTTAGGAGCAATGGCTGCACACTTTTTAAAATCAAAAATTGAAACAGGTTTGATCACAGAAGCGAACCTTCAGGCATTTGAAACAGCTGCCAGATATCAGATTTATCATAGCTTAGCGTTATTAGTTTTGGCATTATATATTGAAAAATTTAATGCAAAACTAATTTCAAAAGCGGCCTATTGTTTCATGGCTGGGATCGTACTGTTTTCAGGTTCTTTATATCTATTAACGACAGCAAAGCTTTTTGGATTTTCAGATGTGCGTTGGCTTGGACCAATAACCCCGATTGGAGGGCTTTTCTTTATTGCCGGATGGCTTTTACTTGCCATTGCAGGAATGAAAAAAAATAAATAATTTAATAATACATCAACCGCTTAATTTGACTCTCGTATGAGTAATTACTCTGAGTACCAAGGAATAATGCGTAAAATAGCAGATATTCAATACGCTTCTGCTGTTTTAAATTGGGATCAGGAAACATATATGCCTTCTAAAGGTGCAGCATTTCGGGCACAACAATTAGCAACATTGGCGGGTATCGGACATGAACTTTCTACTTCAATAGAACTTGGCAACCTGCTAACTAAATTATCAGTTGATACAACTCTTACTGAAAAAGAAAAACGGAACATCAAACAATCCCTGAAAAACTATAACGATAATAAAAAATATTCAACAGAATTTGTTCAGGAACTTAGCAAAACAATTTCTGAAACCTTTCAGGCATGGCAAAAAGCAAAGACAGAAAATAACTTTGGATTATTCGCTCCTTTCTTAGAAAAACTCGTGAAGCTAAAACGAGAAGAATGCAAACTTTTAGGGGACTTTCCTCATCCATACGATGCACTTCTGAATCAATATGAACCAGGTGCAAAAACAGCTGATCTGGAAGTATTATTTACTGATGTAAGGAACCAACTAGTAACTTTTGTAAAACAGATCGCTGCAAAACCTCAGAACAAGGATAATTTCATGTTTCTGAATTATGATAGAGAAAAGCAATGGCAATTTGGATTGGATCTTTTGAAACAAATGGGTTATGATTTTGAAGCCGGGCGACAAGACGCATCCTCACATCCATTCACAACTAATTTTAGCGCTCAAGATGTGCGTGTAACCACACGCATCAATGAAAAGGATCTGAACGAAATGATCTGGAGTTGTATTCATGAAGGCGGACATGCATTATATGAGCAAGGTTTACCTTCAGAAGAATACGGCTTGCCTTCCGGAGAATATATCTCATTAGGAATTCATGAGTCGCAATCACGACTATGGGAAAACAATGTAGGTAGAAGTTTATCGTATTGGAAAGCAAACTTCAAAACGCTTCAACAAACATTTTCTGAAAATTTAGCATCAATAACATTCGAAGATTTTTACAAAGCGATGAACATTGTGAAACCATCATTGATAAGAACATCCGCTGATGAACTGACCTACCATTTTCATGTTTTAATACGATTTGAAATAGAAAAGGCATTAATAGAAGGGAGATTGGTTGAGAGATAAAGTTCACCGTTTCGGAAAATACTATTCAGCGGAAGATTTGTGTATTGAAATTACTGGAGAAAAATTAAATTTCAAGTACTTTATGGACTATGCGACCACCAAATACAAAAAATTGTATAATATGGATTCAAATTGATCCGTTTGGTTCATTAAATGATCAATTATTTATCAACAGCCTTACACTTTCTGAACATTCAAATAGACCACCTAACTTATTAATTTAAAATAAGTTAAACATCCATTTTGCCTTCATATTTTATTGTGAAAAAAAATAGCATGTCTGCATTATATCAGATTAAGCTAGTCTAAATTTTGTTACTTTTGTACAATCATTTTAAATTAAAAAACAAAACAAATCATGGAGATGAACGAATTTGGAATTAAAGGAAAAAATTCTAGTATTGCTGGTTTAGGTCTTGGAAATGTATCTGCTGCATATTGGAATTTAAATGCTTCTGAACTGGTTGAAGAAACATTATTAAGAGGTGAAGGTGTTTTAACAGACACTGGTGCATTGGCTGTAGATACTGGAGAATTTACGGGGCGTTCTCCAAAAGATAAATTTGTTGTTGAAGATGCAAAAACCAAAGATTCAATCTGGTGGGGCGATGTAAACTTCAAATTTGATGCTACAAAATTTGATGCTCTTTATAATCGTGTTTGTGCTTATTTATCCGGTAAAGAAGTTTATGTTCGTGATTCATATGCTTGTGCTGATCCTAAATACAGACTGAACGTACGTGTAATTACTGAGTATCCTTGGTCTAATTTATTCGCCAACAATTTATTTTTGCGCCCAACGCATGACGAGATCATGCGATTTGAAGCAGAATGGACAATTATTTGTGCTCCCGGTTTCAGAGCTACTCCCGAAATTGATGGCACACGCCAACATAATTTCACAATCCTAAACATGACCAAAAAAATTATTTTGATCGGTGGTTCAGGATATACCGGAGAAATAAAAAAAGGAATTTTCTCTTTATTAAATTATATTTTACCACACGAAAAAGGCGTTTTATCAATGCATTGCTCTGCAAATATTGGTAAAGATGGCGACACGGCTATCTTCTTTGGATTATCCGGAACAGGAAAAACAACATTATCTGCTGATCCAAATCGTGGATTAATTGGTGACGATGAACATGGATGGAGCGAAAATGGTGTATTTAATATTGAAGGAGGTTGCTATGCAAAATGTGTTGACCTTACTAAAGAAAAAGAACCTCAGATTTTCGGTGCTGTAAAATTCGGCGCTCTTTTAGAGAACATTGAATTTTTTGAAAACACCTCTACCGTTGATTTCGGTAATATTTCAAAAACAGAAAACACACGTGTTGGTTACCCTGTTCACTTCATTGATAATGCTGTTGAGCCATCTGTTGGAAATATTCCAAAGAATATTTTCTTCCTTACATGTGACGCTTATGGTGTTTTGCCTCCAATTTCAAAATTAACAACCGGACAAGCAATGTATCACTTTATTTCAGGATATACAGCAAAAGTTGCAGGAACTGAAATGGGAATTACAGAACCAACATTAACATTCTCTGCTTGTTTTGGAAAAGTATTCCTGCCTTTACACCCAACAAAATATGCGGAGTTATTAGGAAAAAAATTAAAAGAGAACAAAGTGAATGTTTGGTTAGTGAACACAGGTTGGTCAGGTGGTTCTTTCGGTGTCGGAAACCGTATGAAACTATCGTATACACGTTCAATGATTACTGCTGCCTTAACAGGAAAACTAGATACTATTAATTTTGAAACACTTCCTGTTTTCGGATTGCAAATTCCAACTGAATGTCCTGACGTACCGGCAGACATCTTAAATCCCCGTAAAACATGGAAAGATAAAGAAGGATTTGATGCGACCACTAACAAATTAGCTGCTTCATTTATTAAAAACTTTGAGCAGTATGCAAGTGCTGCAAACGAAGAAATTTTAGCTGCTGCTCCAAAGGCTGCAGTGAATGCTTAGTTTGATGTTTTATTAAATTATTTTATAAAAGTGCCACGAGTAAATTCGTGGCACTTTTATTTTATCCAATTATAGATAACAAAGGACAATTTCGAATTTGACTAAAATCAATCCCCTCATTTAAAAGAGGGCTATGGAGATTGAAGCGAATCATCATACGAGAGATTTTTTTACATTTACAAAAACTAAAATCATTATGCATCTTTTTTACACACCCAATATTACAGGCGATACTTATACTCTTAACGAAGAGGAAAGCAAGCATTGTGTAAAAGTTTTGCGATTAAATGAAGGTGATAAGATCCAAATGATAGATGGTATTGGAGGTTTTTATGAAGCTGAAATAACAGATAACAATCCAAAACGCTGCTCCGTAAAGATCATTGAAACTAAAAAAGAATTTGGAAAACGCAATTGGCAACTCCACATCGCTATTGCTCCTACAAAAAACATGGATCGTTTGGAATGGTTTGTAGAAAAGGCTACCGAAATGGGCATTGACCAAATTTCACTTATCGATTGTAAAAACTCTGAACGGACTATTGTTAAATCCGAACGCATCCAAAAAGTTGCAATTTCCGCTATTAAGCAAAGTCTTAAAGCATATCTTCCAAAGATCAATGAAGTAGTTGACTATAAAAAGTTAATCGCTACTGCGAAAGATTTTGAAGGACAGAAATTCATTGCACATTGTCAAACTCCCCCTGCAAACTTATCTCATCTCAAGAACTTATACTCTCCTAAAAAAAACGCATTAATTTTGATCGGACCGGAAGGTGATTTTACAACTGAGGAAGTAAAACTTGCATTAGACAATGGTTTTAAAGAAATAAGTTTAGGTAAAAGCAGACTGAGAACGGAAACTGCAGCTTTGTATGCTTGTGCTGCTGTTAATGTAATGAACGAATAATTTTTTAAGCTGAATGCAAAAATATTTCTGCTGGAAGATGAAAGTATTCTCTTAGACGTTGTGCCATTTTTAAAGTAATTTCTCTTCTCCCTGAAAGTATTGATGATACATGTCCTTTAGTTCCAATAATTGGTTCGAGATCTTTTGCTTTCATCCCTCGTTCAATCATTTTAAGTTTTATCACTTCAATAGGATCTATTTCTGGCAAGTGAATATATTTATCTTCATAATCTTTTACGAGCACAAGCAATACAGCTAATTCATCTGCTTCAGGTGTATTTTCTTCTGCATGAAAAATTGCCATTGTTCTTTTAATGGCTTTTTGATATGCTGCTTCTGTTTTAATTACTTTGAAATTTGTTTTCATTTTACTTTATAGTTTAAAATCTTAACATCAAATTCGATTGTTTCTACATTAATTTTATCGTATTCTTTATGAGTGCCAAACCATATTATATAAGCAGCCAATTGCTTGAAATTTACCGATACGATTAACCTAAAATCATTTCCTTTAATATTAAATATCACCCTGTTTTGACCTACAATACTTGCATTCCCATATTTAGCTTTCAACTGATTAAAGTTTTTGAATTCTTCTTTCAAAAACTCAGTATACCAAGTCAACAAAGGTGTTTTAGCTTGTGGGTATTTATCTACGTAATACAAAACCGCCCTTTTTACAATTATATTCACAGCACAAATATATAAAATAAGTTTTCAAATTGCAAACTTTAGAAAAAATATTATTTATTTAAAGAAAGAGAAAAGGTATTTCAAATTGTGGAGAGGTATTTCTATATCTAATTAATGGAAGAAAATTTTATTCTTTGATAAACTTCTGTGTCAAACGTTGTTTTCCATCCAAACTATAAGCAGCAATGAAGTATATTCCAGATGATAGTTTTGAAACAGATAATATCGAATCATTCATTTCTACTTTTTGAATTTCTCCTAAAACGTTTAAGACCGTCACCTTGTAATCTTTCATATTTCCTTGATCAATAATAATATTAATAATTGATGAAGTTGGATTAGGGAATAATTTCAAACTGTTTTTTTCAATTTTATTTTCTTCAATATTTGTGCACAGGCTTACATAAATTACATCTTTAGCATAAGATGAGCAACCACTGCCGCCATTATAATCATATGTAATAATATGAGTTCCATCGCCTGCAATTGCTGGATCAAAAGAATTCCCTACTACTCCAGCACCATAAAATATTCCACCTGTTGGGGATTCACCTGATAATGTAAAAGCAGCTGAATTGATACAAACAGTATCTGTTGCAGAAAGATTTAGAGAAACAGTAGGAGTTGTCCCTGTTCCATACCAGGCAATATTTTCTGATAGAATACCGCTGATATTTTCATAAATTCCTCCTGCATATATTCTGCAGTTTTGTTTTGCATATAAAGACATTGTTCTGATGCCTATGCTTGCGCTCCCGACCAAAGAACCTATATCACTCCATGCGGTTCCATCCCATTTTACAACATTATTGTTCGTTACACTCGTTGCTGAAACATTTTGACCGCTTGCATAAAGATTTCCAGACGTATCCGTGTCCATAGCCCATATTTCTCCAGCAGTATACAAGTTGCCAAGGGCCGTCCAGTTCGTTCCATCCCATTTTGCTATTCCATTGACAGGCAATCCACCTGCGCTATCTACACCTCCACCGACATAAACATTATCATATTTATCAATAGTCATTGAACGGAGATAGCCAGAAATCCCTGTTCCGAATGCAGACCATGAACTCCCATTCCACTTAGCAACTCCGAAACAGGGAAACACACCTCCTGCAGAATAAAATCCTCCTCCTACATATAAATTCTGCTGACTATCAATCTGCAATTCATTCACCCATTCATCCACTCCAGATGCCAATGAGGACCAATTACTTCCATCCCATTTTGCTAAATACTGAGTAGCAAATAAACTATCTATGAATAATTCATCACCACCAACATATACATTATTCATCGTATCTATCGCAATAGAATAAATAGTTCCATAAATTCCACTACTTACTGAATCCCATGTTGCGCCATCCCATTTGGCAATTTTTTTTGCTGCAACTCCTCCTGCAGAATCAAAAGCACCTCCAACATAAAGATTTCCAGTCTTATCAAATTTGAGGGCAAAAACCCATAAGTCTGTTCCAGAACCAAGTGCTGACCAATTAATACCATCCCATTTGGCAATATAATTCGCTTGTACACCTCCAATATATGTGAACCTGCCACCTACATAAATATCACCATTTGGTGCTTCAGCAATAGCTTCTATAACGCCATTTGTTCCGTTACCAAATGCAAGCCATCTCATTCCATTCCAATGAGCAATTCCATTTGTATACAATCCGGCAACTGTATCAAAACCTCCACCTAAAAACAAATCGCTTCCATAAATAGCTATGTTACTTCCACCAGAAGATGATGTAATATAATTTGACCAGGCAGTTCCATCCCATTTTAAAATTCTATAGGGACTTGTTCCTTCAACTGCAAATAAATTATCATAATTGTCAAATCCAAGAGCATTAACAGATATAATAGAACTAATTCCTATAGCAGACCAATTTATTCCATCCCATTTTGCGATACCATTTACAGAAATACCACCAGCAATAGTAAAAATACCACCAACATACAATTCATTGTTAGTGTTAATTGAAAGCGCATTAACGGTATTATTTATTCCCGTTCCAACTGACGACCAACTAATTCCATCCC
>JAPLDC010000275.1 GCA_026391935.1 Bacteroidota bacterium
TCTTACTGGATGCGGGAAAAATTATTGTAGCAATTTCAATCATACTTTGGTTCTTATCTGCACATGCTCCCGGAAATAAATTTGCAGAGATTGATAAAAAATATCAGGATAATTCCCTCAAGACTGATCTGAATAGCGAACAGATAAATGCAAAAATTGCTTCAGAAAAACTGGAAGCTTCCTATGCCGGAATGCTTGGTAAATCGATAGAACCTGCAATCAGACCATTAGGCTTCGATTGGAAAATTGGTATTTCGTTGGTAACCTCTTTTGCTGCTCGCGAAGTATTTGTTGGTACTATGGCAACTATATACAGTGCCGGAAACACCGATAAAACGCAAACTATTCGCGAAAAAATGAAAGCGGAAATAAATCCAGCAACTGGAAAACCAAAGTTTTCTATTGCAGTTGGATTTTCATTAATGATTTTTTATGCCTTTGCAATGCAATGTATGAGTACATTGGCGGTGGTATACCGCGAAACTAAAAGTTGGAAATGGCCGATGCTGCAATTCGTATTCATGGGTACACTTGCCTACCTTTCCAGTTTTATCGTTTATCAATTACTTAAATAGTTCTACAGCTCCTTCGTTCAATATTCATTGGTTGACTAGGTGTGAATTACTCTCAATTCTTTCCATCCTAATTTATAGTAGTTATTCGTATTTTTGTGTTGTTAGTAATTGATTAGATTGAACAATAGTTCATAAGTGCTTGATCAATCATAAACAAAATACGAATGAACAATTGAACCAATGAGTCAGTTAGAAAGAAATCAATCCATACTTCACAAATACATCCCTGAAAAGGCGGTTCCTGTTATCTCAGAATGGATCTACAAATTTGATTTTAAGTTACGTATTAAAAAAAGCAGGTCTTCAAAATATGGAGATTACAGGCCACCAACTAAAGGTGAAAACCATTTGATCACTATCAATTACGATATGAACAAATACGCTTTTTTGATCACGCTTGTCCATGAAATAGCACATTTGTCTACTTATAACAAACATAAGGATAAGGTGAAACCTCATGGCGAAGAATGGAAATTGCATTATAAATTTTTGATGCAGCAATTTTTAGTTCCGGATGTTTTCCCCGTTGATGTAATTACGGTGTTGCGCAAATACATGAATAATCCTGCTGCTTCTAGTTGCTCCGACACAAATTTATTACGTGTCTTAAAAAAATATGATGACCGAGAAAAAACAGTTTTTCTGGAAGATGTTCCTTTCGGAGCGACTTTTTTATATAACGATGATCGTTATTTTATAAAAGGAGAACAATCCAGAAAACGGATAAAATGCAAGGAAAAAGAGAGTCATGCTGTTTATCTGTTTAACCCGCTAACCGAAGTGTTCGTTATTGAGCCTGCTTTAGCAGAAGAAAACACGGGAAATTAGACTAATAAATAATCAACAAATGGGCTCAAGGTATTTGGTTTTTGTTAAATTTGTTGTGTACAACTTTTGCCAATAAGAAACGCTAGAAATTTCATAAAATGAGTGCAAATACAATGGAAAAACAAATCGATTTGAAAGTGTCTAAATTGGCACAAAATATTATCGGGTCAGAAATTATTAAACTCGCTGCCGAGGTAAATGAAAAAATTAAACAAGGCGAGAAGATCTATAATTTTACTATTGGTGATTTTAATCCAAAATTATTTCCTATTCCTTCCGAATTAAAATCAGCGATCATAAAAGCATATGAAGATGACCAAACGAATTATCCTGCAGCTGATGGTATGTTGGAATTGCGTCAGGCTGTCGTAAAACTTTTGAAAGAGCGTGGTGAACTGGATTATAAGGTGGATGAAATTGTTATTGCCGGTGGTGCAATTAAATCCTACAGGAACAACTTTTCGTAAAAAAGATCTGGAAGAAATATGTGATATGATCCTAGCAGAAAATGAAAAGCGTGAACTTGAAAATAAAAAACCTGTTTATTTGATGTATGATCAAATATATTGGGCTTTGACTTTCGGTGATACGAAACATTATAATCCTGTTTCGCTTCGACCTGAAATGAAAAACTATACAGTGTTTGTGGATGGGATCTCAAAATCATTGTCTGCAACAGGAGTGCGCGTTGGTTGGAGCATGGGTCCGAAAAAAATTATCGAAAAAATGAAATCTATTTTGACGCATGTGGGTGCTTGGGCCCCAAAGGCTGAACAAATGGCAACAGCAACGTATTTAGATGATCTCAATAGTTACGATAAATATTTGGTTGAGAACAAAACAAAAATAAATGACCGGTTGGTTGATATTTACAAAGGGTTTAAAAGTTTAAAAGAGGAAGGATTTAATGTTGATGCGATTGCTCCAGAAGCGGCTATTTACCTGACTGTTCAAATTGCATTGCATGGAAAAGTAAAAGCAGATGGAACGATATTAAATACAACTCAGGATATTACTAAGTATATTTTAGATGAAGCAAAAGTTGCTTTGGTTCCATTTTATGCTTTTGGTGCTTCTAAGGATTCCAATTGGTACCGTTTATCCGTAGGTAC
>JAPLDC010000383.1 GCA_026391935.1 Bacteroidota bacterium
GCAATCGGTAATCTTACGTTTGATTTAAAAAATAATAGACCTTCCCAGATACTTATCTATGCGGTTAAAAGATTCATGCCTGAAAAATTTCTCATTGTAATTGTTGGCCACACAGCAATAGGTAAAACATCCTTAAGCATCCATCTTGCAAAAGAATTAAACGGCCCAATCATTTCTGCAGACTCAAGGCAATTTTTCAAAGAAATGTTTATTGGTACAGCAAAACCGAGCTATGAAGAAATGCAAGGCGTTCAGCATTACTTTATCGATTCCCACTCTGTAGCAGAAGATTATAATGTTGGGAAATATGAAGTAGAGGTCATTGCTTTATTAGACAAATTATTTCTGAAAAACAAAGCAGTTTTACTTGTCGGTGGATCAGGTTTGTATATTGATGCAGTCTGCAAAGGTTTTGATGAATTGCCTGAAGCAGATATTGACGTTCGAAAAAAAATAAATTTACTTCTTGAAGAGAAAGGGATTGAATCGCTTCAAGAATTATTAAAAGAACTTGATCCTGATTATTATTCAAAAGTGGACCTTCAAAATCCACAACGAATAAGTAGAGCTTTGGAGGTTTGTTTAACAACGGGAAAGCCTTACTCTTCTTTGCGAGCAGGTAAACCTAAAAAAAGAAATTTTACTATTATTAAGATTGGATTAAACACTTCGAGAGAAGTTCTTTATGAACGAATAAATGAACGGGTGGATTCAATGATGAAGTTAGGGCTATTAGAGGAAGTAAAATCTTTATTTGCACAAAAAAAATTGAATGCATTACAAACAGTTGGATACAATGAACTATTCAACTATCTTGATGGTAAAATTGATTTAAAAACTGCTATCGATTCTATTAAACAAAATACTCGAAAATTTGCAAAACGACAACTTACCTGGTTTCGAAAAGATCCGGAAATAAAATGGTTTGAACCAGATGAATTATCAATCATTCAAAATTATTTAGGATCAAAATTAAAATAGTCAGTTAAAGAATTGTCACACTTCCGATTCATCATAGTGCGACAATAATTGCCACAGTCAGAACTGATTCTAAGATAGCATTTTTACTAAATTATGATTACCACCTTAAAAGAATATACAAAACTTGACCGTTCACTGCTCAACATTATTTCAGTTGAGTTCTTTGTTCAATTAATAAATGTTTTGTTTGTTGCCATTCTTCCTTTATATATGAAAAAAGAAGGATATAGCGATGCACAATATGCTCATTTTACTTCCTACAGGTATTTTGGAATGCTTGCTCTTGCTTTATTCTTAGGAATGTATATCAAAGGAAGAAAAATTTTGCCGATGATCTACATTGCTTCCATTGGTGTTCCTCTTTTTGCGTTATTGATAATTATCGGCGTACAATATCATTCAACGTCTATATTACTCATCGCTCATTTATTATGGGGAACAGCATATACATTCATTCAAATACCTATCTTACCATATATTATGCGAAATGCTCCGAAGGAACAGCAGACAAAAGCTATCACGCTGAATTTTGCTACTTGGAGTATGGCAACAATTACGGGAAGTTTAATTGTTGCAGTATTTAATGGAATAAACCCAATTATTTTTTCGGAGCGGAATTTATTATTTGTACTGTCACTCTTTTGTTTTTCAGGAATTTATTTTGCAATGAAGATCAGTAAGCACGAATATGTTCCTGCAATTAAAAAAAGAAGAACAAATTTAAAAGATTACGACTGGACAATAATCACAAAAGCGCTTGTGCCAACTATAATCATTGCAATCGGAGCGGGATTTACAATTCCATTTATGAGTCTTTTCTTTTCAAATGTCCACAACATGAGTACCGCTATGTTCTCTACTCTGAATATGTTAACTGCAATTTCAGTAACAATCGTAGCCATTTATATTCCAAAGATAAAAGATAAATATGGTTATCATCGCACTATTCCTACTACACAATCCATTGCAATTTTTGCCTTAATGATAATGGCAACAACACAATATTACAGTCAGTATAGTTTCGCAATAATAATTGCCTCGGCTTTTTATTTAATCCGACAACCATTTATGAGTGCGGCTGTACCTATGACATCTGAAATCACGATGAAATATGTTGGAGAAGGAAACAGAGAA
>JAPLDC010000020.1 GCA_026391935.1 Bacteroidota bacterium
AATCCCAGCGATAATCCGTACCATATTCCTTGAACACCTAAATTCATTTTGAATCCTAAAAAATAACTCATCGGCAATCCTATTGCCCAATACGCGAAGAGTGTTATAACGGTTGGGATCTTCACATCTTTTACTCCGCGTAATGCACCTAATCCAACAACTTGTATTCCATCGCTCAATTGGAAAAATGCTGCAATGACAATCAAGGAAGAAGCTATTCCAATTACGTTAGGACCTTTGCTAAAAATGGTCGGTAAGAAATCATGCAAGGAAATAAAAGTGAGCGACATACAACCCATAAATAGCAATACCATTACAAATGCACTAAATCCGGCAGTTCTGATACCTCCTCTGCTTTTTAATCCCAATTGATTTCCCACACGCACAGATGCAGCAGAAGATAAACCGCTTGCCATCATATAGGTGGTAGCTGCGATACTGAGGGCGATTTGATGAGCAGCTTGTGCTTGCGGACTTATCCAGCCGATCATGATTACAGCAAATGCAAATGCACCCACTTCAAATACCCATTGTAAACCTGAAGGAATGCCTATTGCTAATATTTTTTTTACCAATGTTCTATCGATTCGCAAGAAGTCGAAAAATTTAAAACTAAATCCTTGCCAGTAAATTTTAAAATGTTTGTTATAATACACATAAGCAAACATAGCCAAAGCCATAACCACACGGGAAATAAAGCTGGCCCAGCATGAACCCATTAATCCCATTGCGTGAAAACCGCAGTGTCCGAATATCATTAAATAGTTCAATAAAATATTCAGCAGATTTGCGCCAATAGTGATAAACATTGCAACCATTGTAAAAGAAAGTCCTTCGGTAAATTGTTTGAATCCTGAAAAAATACACAGCGGAATCATGCCTAACATCATCACATTTAAGAAGGGAATTGCTTGGTCAACTACTACTTGTTTTTGATCAAAAAGATTCAAAATTGGTGAAATTGAGAATAAAAGAACAAAAAGCAGAATCCCTAAAATGGTATTTATGAAAATACCATGCTTCAATAGAGCAGCATTCGTACGATAGTCCTTCGAACTATCTGCTGCTGCCACTAACGGAGTAACTCCATAGGAAACGCCTAGTCCAAATACTAAAACAAGGGTGTAAAGACTATTAGATAATGCTACTGCAGCTTGTTCGATGGTTCCAATTTGTCCCACCATGGCTGTATCGACCACACCTACCATAATATGACCTAACTGGCTCAAAACTAAAGGGTAAGCAAGTAAGAATGTGGCTTTGTAGCTATTAAGGTAATTTTTTGAAAGTAAATTCGACATAATTGGCCGTAAAGATAGTTTTTATCTTCAAAGCACCGAATCCCTTTATTGACAAGGGTCTTAATTTGAATTTTTTTATTAACTCCATGCAACCTGAAACGTTAAAAATTCATCTGTATTTTGTAATATTGAATGTGAACATTTGTTACATTTGCGATTGAATTTTTAATAACGTATTAATCAAATACTTAATAATGAAAAAACAGCTATTAACTTTCGTTTTGCTTGGAACTTTTTTGATTCAAGGTTTTTCTCAAACTTCAAAAATTCCGCCTACCGATACCAAGGCTTACGAAAAGATGAAAGCAGAGGGGAAAATTCCTGCTAACTTAAAGCTAGAAAATATGAATACTTCTTTTCAGCCTACATTAGAGGATCTTCAACGTATTGGAGTGGCTCACAAAATGGCTTCTTCTGGTTGTGGTTGTTATATTACTCCTGATGCCTCTTATACTTTAGCGATGGCGCCAAACGATGACGGAAGTACAGGATTGATTGCAATCCCTTTCAACTTTTGTTTGTATGGCACCAATTACAATACTTTGTATATCAACAATAATGGAAATGTGTCCTTCGGAACTTCATACGGAACCTTTTCTTCTTTCCCTTTTCCTGATGCTAGTTATGTTATGGTAGCTCCGTTTTGGGGTGACGTTGATACAAGAGGAACAGGTACTGTAAAATATAAGATCACTCCAACTGCACTTTATGTAAATTGGGAAGCAGTAGGATATTATAGTTCAATGACCGATAAAGTAAATACTTTTCAATTGATTATCACAGATGGTATTGACGGTGTTTTACCTCCGGGAAATAATATCGCATTTTGTTATGGTGATATGCAATGGACAACAGGTGCTGCTTCTTCCGGAGTGGGTGGATTTGGTGGAACTCCTGCAACAGTGGGTGTGAATCAAGGTTCTCCAGGATTAAATTATATTCAAATTGGACGTTTTGATCAACCCGGTGCTGTTTATGATGGTGGATATGGTCTTAATGACGGTGTTAGCTGGTTAGATAACCAGTCGTTTTATTTTAATTCCTGCTCAGGAAATAATATTCCTCCGATCGCAAGTATTTCTCCTCCATTGCTTGGTGGTGGTGGCGCATGTGACACATTAAAACTTTGCGGTACAAACGATACTTTGATCGTAAGTGCGTTATTCTTATCTCCCGAAATTGGTCAGAATACTGTAATAACAGTGAATACATATGGTACTCCGGGATTTTCTGTTTTGAGTAACACTCCGGGAAACTCTGCTACCGCGCAAGTACAGATAATTGCATCTCCTGCTAATGCAGGATTACAAATGATCACCTTCACGGCTTCAGATGATGGTACTCCAGCCGGTATTACTACTATTAACATAAATGTATTTATCGATACTACAGGGCTGGCTGCTTTCAATCCGGTGATCTCGGGTATACTCGATTTTTGTACCGGCGACAGCACTACCTTAACTGTTTCACCTACTACATATGACGCATATATTTGGAATAATGGATCTACTGCTTTCTCTATTGTAGCGAATGCTTCAGGTCAGTATTTTTGCACAGCCCGTCAAAATGGGTGCTTTAAAACTGTATTAGTTGATGTAGTAGAACATCCGAATCCTACTCCCGAAATTATCGGAAATTTATTTACCTGCTTTTCAAATACAACCGCTCTAACAGTTGATTCAACAGGATTGTATCCAACCTATTTATGGTCCAATTCCAGTACCAATGATTCGATATTTGTTGTGAGTGGAACGTATTCTGTCACCGTTACCGATTCATTTGGTTGTGTTGGAACATCGCCTTCTGTCACTGTTATCAATGCAAATCCTGATGTTACCATTTCCGGTGCCGTTCCTTTTTGTCCGGGTGATAGTATCGCATTAACGGCTGTTCCAACTATCCCTGCCGGTGCAAGTTATTTGTGGTCCAATGCGGATAATACTTCAACAACATATGTGAATACTGCCGGACAAGTGATTGTAACGGTTTCTTATACCAACGGATGTAACGCTGCCGATACCATAACAACCACACAGTTTTCTGCACCTACAGCTGAATTTAGTAGCAATCCTCTCGGAACAACAAATCCTGGAGTTCCAGTGAACTTTACTGATTTGTCATCCATTCCCGGACCTCCAACCATTATTAATTGGGTGTGGTACTTTGGAGATAGCCTTGGAGTTGTAGGTTCTACTTCACAAAATCCAACGCATATTTACGGACAAAATGGAACCTATCTTGTTATGCTTGCAGTGCAAAGCAGCAACGGATGCTGGGATACTGTTTATCATGAATATATTATTGTTTCTAATATAGATGTGCCTAATATTTTTACACCTAATGGTGATAAGGACAACGAATATTTATTTTTCAAAAATCTGGATTTCTTCCCTGGAACTTCAATTGCAATATTTAACCGTTGGGGAAATAAAGTATATGAGAGTGCCGATTATCAAAACAATTGGAATGGTGGCGGACAAAGTGATGGAGTATATTATTTCGTGTTAGAAAATCCTAAATTCGAAAAGCCTATTGCTAACTTCTTCCAGATCTTGAGATAAAAGTATTATCTGTATAAAAAAATCCTGCTAATTGTTTAGCAGGATTTTTTTTTGAATAGATGTTGAACGCGAAAAAATTCAAACCTTCAAATAGCTATTCATTGTTTCTGTTCGTTTTTGAAACTATGCACTTTAGCAAGACTTTCAGTTTCTAAAAATGTTTTTTATGATGACGTCATTGCGAGGAACGAAGCAATCTCAGCGGAAAAGTATTGTTTATAGATTGCTTCGTACCTCGCAATGGCGCGTTCTAAAACTAAAACTAAATCTAAAACTTAAACTTTACCTGCGCTTTAATTTCTGATTTTGTATTTCCTTGAATTTCGGTAAGAGCACCGGCACTGATCACCTTCTTATTGTCATAATAGGTTTGAGAGTAACGTAACCACAATTCAATTCTTCTGGTAAGGTTATAATCCAATAATATATAAAAGCGAGAACCTCTGTCGTAATAGGCCGGAATAGAGTAGGAGCCCGGCACATCATTTTCGTAAGCGTAAATTCGTGCATCATAACTGTCGCTTTCAAAAAGTGCATAACGCAGTGTAAATGAAAATGGTTTTCCCATTTTACTATAAGTAATATCCTGATAAACCAAATATCCTTTTTGTGTTTTATTGTTGTCCAATTTATAATCGATCAACTCAATTCTGTTTTTTAATTTTACTGATGGAGTAATTGTATAAGATATATTAAATCGATAATTACTTTGTTTCACAGTAACCAAATAATCCATCACATCAACTGTGCTTGTGTTTTTTTGTTTGTCGCGAGTACGGATTCGCACATACATATCCACTTTTTTTGAAGGTGTATAATTAAATTGCGCCATGTAGTCGTTCCCATAAGATGGTGCATTCACTTGGTATTTCAACCAGGGGAATTCAAACCGGTCGTAATACGCTGTTATCGTTGTTGAAATGTTTGGCTTGGCAACCAATCCCGCATATAAACCTTTTTCGTTTGCGGTGGAGCTGCTTTCTGCAAATCCATTGCTTAATAGATTCTGGAAATCACGTTGGTAATAGCGGTGCAAAATGGTAAGTGATAAGCGTGGATCCATACTAATTAATACGCCATTTACAAATGCTTTTCCTCCATTTTTACTCATGGATGCTTCGCCAAAAAAATTAAAATTGCGGACAATAAAATTATAATCTGCTCCAACATTAAAATTCTTTGAAGACGAAAATTCAAACTGGTTATAATACGATAAAGCTCTTTTATAATCCACATCCAATTGATAGCTCATTGCAGAAACACCAACATTAAATTGTTTTCCTTTATATGCAACATTTCCACCCATCGTTTCCTGTAAGGATGATATTGCTAATGCTTCTCCAGTATCTGTGGTGTCACTCACATTCGCATCCACACGCTTACGTGAATAAAATGCGGTGGCTTCAAATTGTTTATATCCCAATGTTGTTGCTGCACCTCTCATAAACCTATTTTCATCTACAGAGGCATAGGGACGAATTCCGCCTGCTGATTTTTTTACACTCATGATATCCGGACTCTTTCCAAAAGCTTGTCCGCTCCATATCGTTAAGCCTTGTCCGAAGGTAGCTTGGTAATCACCAATAGCCAATGATCTTACAAATTTGACATTCTTTAAAAAAAAGTGAGCAGAGTAAAAATCAAATCCTGTTTTTTGATTTCCATTCAATGAATTTTCATACCAGCTGTAATTGAATTTTTGTTTGTTCTTGAAAAACAATTCTCCCTGATCTTTTTCTGCTGTGATTCCCCAGCTGATATTTGTTCCGTATATAAAACGGTAACGTGCATACACTTTATCCGGACTGCCAATATACCTTGAGTTTTGACTTTTGAATAATGCTGCACTGTCGATCGGCGCGAATCCCGTTTGATCTTCAAGCACTCTTCCATAACGGATCACCACTGCATGTTGACCGTTGCTAAACATTTCCTTTAAGGTAAAATGAGCAGAAGTAAAATTGTCACTTACTTTAACATACGGCAATAACCTTTGAATTGTTTGCAGATCAAAACCGTTGATGCCTTGCAATTCATAAATGGTAATCAGCTTTCCATCCTTTTCGATATGCGTCAATAAATTATTGATCTGTATATCGGTCAATAATTGTAAGGATTGTAATTCCTCACGGTTGGTTTTATTTAGGTTTATCGGATGCTCTTTGAAATAGATGAGACCTTCCAAAAGACTTGAATAATCAGCTTCTTCGTCCGTTGAATTTTCAGCCATGTTTTCCAGCTTTTGCTGAATCTCACTGTCGTCACCTTTAACAGTATCTTGAGAAAAGGTGAAAAGAGGGAATGAAAACGTAAAAAGAAAGATCATAAAATAGATCTTCTTTAACATGAAAGCTGTCAGCCTGAAAAATATGTGTTTATTATTGTTCAATTTTAGGTGAAGTCGTTTCGGTTTTTTTGAATGAATACGTTAATCCTATTTGCGGACTAATTCCTAATGTCTGGTGATAATTTGCGGAAACATCGATCTTTAAATTTTTCAGATTTATTCCGAATCCAAACGAAGTCAATGTAGGATTGGTGCCAACACCTGCACGCAGATAAAATTCTTTCACAGGCTTGTATTCGATTCCTGCCTTGAAAATTGCTTTTTTAGCGATGTCTTTTTCTGTTTCTACGGCAACAGTAACTTTATCAGAAAAACTGTAATCACCACCGAAGCGGATGATCGTAGGCAAACGTTCATCATTATAATCGGCAATTTTTGCTCGTGTAGGATTAAAAACATGCGCTCCGATCGTTAATCCTTTTAAAGGTTTGGCTTGAATTCCAAATTCGGCAGCCAATACGCCCCTGCTGCCATAACCTTCAGCAATCTTAGTGGTCAGATAATCCATGGCGATACCTGCAGAAAGCTTGTTGCCAAAAGCTTTGGCAAAAGAAAGACTGTATTTGTTTTCGTTGTAAAGCGAGTAACCGAAATTACTGATGCATAAACCAAAGGTTCCTCCTTTAACAGGAAGAGCCATCACGCCACCTTTTATGCTGAGTTCTTTTAGTAAAAACCGGTTTTCGTAATAAACACCGGCAGAAATATCGCGGACAAATCCCAATCCGGCTTGGTTGTGGTGCGCACTCCAAACGTCACTTTGCGAAACGGAGGCGTTACCCATTCCGGCAGAACGTGCGCCAATAGGAAAATCTTCATTTCCAGCTTGTATCGAAAAAGTGATTCCAAAAGAGAGTATAATCGAGTAAATTTTTTTCATCAATTCAATTGTATTTTAAACAGTTCTTTGTTTTCGCATTGAATGCCTGAATCGGGATGCATTGTCATGTTGAGCCTGTCGAAACATATGAGTGTGCTAAAAGAACACGATGAGGCATGCTATTGCTGAGAACCCTAATTCGTTTTATATTCAAATTTGACCTCCGACAGCTCTTTATTGGCTTTCAGGATCTTATTTTTCAGGTTTTCTTTAAATTCTATCACTTTTTTCAATAATTCATCATTTCCGGCAGCCAATATCTGAACAGCCAGGATCCCGGCATTTTGTCCGCCATCCAAAGCAACGGTTGCAACAGGTATTCCAGGAGGCATTTGCAAAATAGAAAGCACCGAATCCCATCCGTCAATGGAGATAGAAGAGCGACATGGCACTCCTATTACCGGAATTGGGGTAAATGCAGCCACAACGCCCGGTAAATGAGCCGCTCCGCCAGCTCCGGCAATAATTACACGGATTCCTTTTGTATGTGCATTTTTAGCAAAATTGGCCACTTCTTCCGGTACCCGATGGGCAGATAAAGCGTTAATTTCGAAAGGGATCTTAAACTCGTTCAGGATCTTTGCTGCTTCCTGCATAATGGGCATATCAGATGTGCTACCCATGATAATACTCACTTTTGGTGTCATAAAAGAGGTTTTTTTGTATTAATAAAAGTAAAAGTAGCTTTTTATATGGGAAGAATAAAATAAAGTTTTCAGGTATAATTTCGGGTATTTTTGTTTATTTTTGGGCTTCAATAGCCTTTTTTTATGAGCAGTATAGTAATTCATGATCACACATTTAAAACGAAGATAAGTTCTGCTGAAATTCAAAAAGCAGTTGCTGAAGTTGCAAAACAGATTAATAAAGATCTCAAAGGGAAAAAGCCTTTGTTTCTGGCTGTGCTTAACGGTTCATTTATGTTTGCTGCCGACTTGATGAAGAAAATAAACATCGAATGTGAGATTTCTTTTGTGAAAGTAGCTTCATATGAAGGCACTCAATCAACAGGAAATATGAAACAGTTGATCGGTATCAATGAGGATATTAAGGGAAGAACAGTTGTTGTTATTGAGGATATTGTTGATACAATATTGTACTTTTCGGACCTCCAGGTGCAGGTAAAGGAACTCAATCGGAAAAATTAATTGCTAAATATCAATTGATCCACCTTTCTACAGGTGATATCTTGAGAAGCGAAATTGCTGCAGGAACGCAGTTGGGCTTGGAAGCTCAAATGTTGATGAATGCAGGTGTTTTAGTTCCTGATGAGGTGGTAATTGGAATGATTAGTTCCAAATTAGATAAAAATCCGGCTGCAAAAGGATTTATTTTTGATGGTTTTCCTCGTACAGAAGCGCAAGCAGAAGCCTTGGACAGGCTGTTGGCTGAAAAACATACTTCCATAACGATGATGTTGGCTTTAGAAGTAAGTGATGCAGAATTGACAAAACGATTATTATTAAGAGGCATGGAAAGCGGTCGCCCGGATGATCAGAATGAAGGTGTTATCCGTAACCGTATTCAAGAGTATAACAATAAAACAGCTCCTCTGAAAAGTTATTATACTTCACAAGGGAAATTCAGATCAGTAAATGGAGTAGGAACAATTGACCAGATTTTTACCGCATTGTGCAATGTGATCGATCCTCGTTCAGCAAAATCAGTGATTGATTTTCAACCATCGGTAGAAAAGATATTTGTTTCAAAAAGCGAGGATAAACCTGCTTCGAAACCTGCTCGACCTGTCGTGGCAAAAGTTGCTCCTGCAAAAAAAGTGGTCGCAAAGACAGAAGTGAAGCCTGCTGCTAAAGCTCCTGTGAAAGTAGCTGCAAAGAAAGTTGAAAAGAAAAAAGCAGTAAAAAAAGTTGCTCCTAAAAAGGCAGCTAAAAAGGTGATTAAGAAAGTTGCAAAAAAAGCAGCTCCTAAAAAAGTTGTTAAAAAGGTAGTTGCTAAAAAGGC
>JAPLDC010000016.1 GCA_026391935.1 Bacteroidota bacterium
CTTATTGGCTGGAAACAATTTGAATGCGGCAACAAAAACCTCTGCAGGAACAGGGAATTGGAGTACAGGAGCAACTTGGGTAGGAGGGGTAGCGCCATTAGCTACAGATGATGTTGTTATTGCTGCAGGGCACACTATTACGCTTACTGCAAATGCGACCTGTGTGAATCTTACAATAGGAAACGGAGCAACAGCTTCTGTTTTAAATAATGCCGGTTTTACTCTTAACGTGGATGGAACAGTGACCATGTTTCAACCCACCGGAAGCGTGACAAATGCCTGGAATATTAATGCGGGTATAGCAACAGTTACTGGCTTAATTACCTTTAGTGGTGCAAATATTACAACAACCAGAAGAGCTACAATAGTTTTAACGACAGGAACTTTGAATGCAAATGGAGGGATCACTTTTACTGCATCCGATGCGTTGACAAAAGTAATTAATATGTCGGGAGGTGCAGGAACATTAAACCTAAAAGGGGCGCTTACGGTACCTGCTCTATCTTCTACTTTAACAGCAGGGACAACAAGTTTTTTTAATTATTGCGATAACCTTCCACAAACAATTAACTATTTTAGTGGAGGAGCTTATGGAAATCTCAATTTAAACAATACAGACCCAACACTTGGAGTTACACTTGGAGCAGCCATTACAACAGCAAATGTCTCAAGAAATATTAATGTTCAAAGCGGTTTGTTTCGTACTAATAATCTTGCAATCGGAATGGTTAATGCTATGACACTCACAGTGACTGCAGGTGCAACCATGAATGCCGGAACCTCCGTGATATCGCCCGGAACAGGTGCTACTATCACAATAAACGGATTGTTCCAAACTGCCAATACTGTGGGCTTTTCAGGTTCTGTGACAGCAGCTATCAATTCAACTAACACACCAACCATAACCCTTGGAGCCAATTCAACAATAGAATATAATAACGCTGTAGCGGTGCAGACAGTTTCAAACATAACTTATTCAGGAAATTTAATTCTAACAGGTTTGTCAAAAACAATCACTGCAGGAACTGTGACCGTTGCAAAAAATTTCACAATTAATTCCGGTGCAACTTATAATGGTGCAGCTAATCCTGTGTTAAATATTGGAGGTGATTTTTCCAATAGTGGTACTTTTACCTCAGGTACAGGTCTCGTGACTTTTAATGGAACTGTTACACAAACTATCTTAGGCTCAAGTGCGACAATTTTTTCTAATGGCGTAACTATAAATAACACATCTGGTACGTCTGGATTAAACATCACCACTTCTCCAACCATTAATGGATTATTAACCTTTACTTCAGGAAAAATCACTACCGGGGGCAATAAAGTTACACTAGGATCTGCAGCAACTACAGCTGGCAGCGGGGCCGGGAAATATATTTATGGCAATGAAGAGATCTTGATACCTAATGCGCTTGCCCCATCAAAAACTTTTATTATTGGTGATGCAACAACCTACAACCCTGTTACAATAACATTTGTAGGAACAACATCAGGCTCTGGTTCATTAATTGCATCTACAACTGCAGGTGATGATGCTGATGTTGCAAATTCAGGAATCAATCCTACATTAAGCGTAAACCGCAA
This sequence comes from Bacteroidota bacterium, assembly GCA_026391935.1. Lineage (GTDB taxonomy): Bacteria > Bacteroidota > Bacteroidia > 2-12-FULL-35-15 > 2-12-FULL-35-15 > 2-12-FULL-35-15. The sequence continues at coordinate 1,588 of JAPLDC010000016.1, forward strand.
TTGGACAATAAACCAAGGGACTACACCTGTTGGAGGATTTACTTCTTATGATGGCACATTTACATTTGATGCGGGAGATATTGATGTGGGGGCAAATACAGCAAATTTTGTGATCCGCAAATACGCAGCAAGTGCTTGGTCAACTACCACCATAAGCACAAAAACTGCATTCTCGACAAAAGCAACTGGGATGACAACCTTTGGAAAATATCAGATCGGTGAAGCTGCTGCGATCACAATTGCCACCAATCCACCGGGAACACTAGGTTGTCCGGGACCGGGGGCTTCCATTTCAAGCACCTCCAGTTCCTTACCTGCACCAACTGTAATTTGGCAACGCGACCCAAATACAGGAACGTTTACGGATATTACTGCCGGAATGGATGGAAGCATCTATACGAATTATACTACCACAACATTAACTATTTCAACAATAATACCTAACTATAAATACCGTGCGGTATTTACTAATATAAACGGTTCTGCCACCTCAACTGCTTGTGCTACCACAACTGTTTTACCCGCGGCTGCCGGCTCCATAAGCGGTTCCGCAACGGTGTGTACCTTTCAAACCGGAGTAGCGTTTTCAGTTCCGGCAATTACGGGTGCAACCAGTTATGTTTGGTCGTACACAGGCTCCGGCTTTTCGATAGCAACAGGAACAGGTACCAATTCTATTACTGCAGATTTCAATGCCTTGGCTACAACCGGCTCCCTTACTGTTTACGCTGTCAATGGTTGCGGAAACGGAACTGTGTCTCCCGCCTTTTCAGTAACAGTAAATATTAGTGTTGGTTCTGCAAGTACTATTTATGGAACAGATTGGCCATGTCAAGGGCAATCCTATTCCTTTTACATTCCAATTATTTCCGGTGCAACAAGTTATGTATGGACCTATACAGGAACAGGGATGACCTTTTCTGGCCCCGCCTCTACTATTACGGGAACATTCAGCGCAGCTGCTACCGCAGGTAATCTTACAGTAAGCGGTGTAAATGGCTGCGGAGCTGGGCCGTCTTCTCCTGTCATGGTTGTTACCCCTTCAGCCTGTTTACCACACAACTCCTGCAGCAATTGTCATATGCTACACTCTTCCGTCGGAGGGGCTTTAACTGCTGTTAATGGAAACCCTAACTTGTGTATCAGCTGTCATAATCCTGTTGGTATTGCAAGCACAAAACCATTGTCTAATGCAGACAAGGCAATACCGGGTGTGAGTGGCAATTCGCATTCGTGGAGTAAACCTTCCGTTAATGCAACCTATCAAACAAATTTGACCACAGATCCTGATATGGTAACAAGATTGGCAGGCGATTCCATCATTTGTTCCACTTGTCATGATCAGCACAACCCGAATACCTACGGCACATTTTTACGTATATCAAATTCCGAAGGAGGATTGTGTGTCAATTGCCATACAGCACGTGATGTAAAAAGGTATGCAGACAATCCAGCAAATAAAGGAACTCATCCTGTTGGAGTTGCGTATAATGCAAGCGATCCTAGATTCTTTGCTACAACTCTTCCTTTGAGCCCAACAAGTAAAGTAACCTGTAGCACATGTCATAAGGCGCATTATGCCACTTCTACAAATGGAACAATTTTAAGAGTCTCATCAAGTGACGCCATTTGTATCGGTTGCCATACCTATGCGAGCGCTACTGGCACGCTTAATCACAAGAACATGAGTTGTACAACTTGTCATTATTCTCATAGCAATGGCTCCAATAATATTTACTTAGTAAATGGTATAATAAATACACCAAGCAGTGGACTTAAAACGGCTGTATTTACAACTGATGTAAGCGGTTCCAACTTTGCTGACGGAACAGGAACGTACAATGGCGTTTGTGAGGTTTGCCATACTACTACCGACCATTATACCAATACATCCATGGGAACTATTGATGCCCGCCACATTGTAAGTCCTGTAACAAAGTGTGTTACTTGTCATCCTCATAACACAGGGTTTTCTGCCCAAACGGATTGTATGGCTTGCCATAATGCAATTGCTGACAAGCCTTTGGTTGGGCCTGCTGGTGGAAGGAGGCAAATTGTTGATGCTTCAGGAGATGGTTTAGGAGCGGGTGGTGATTTCAAAAGAACATCGCACCACGTTACCGGAGCTATTCCTAATGTGGCTGATTGTATCAAATGCCATTTCATGGGAGATCATAAATTAGGGCAAGTGAAATTATTGGATCCTGATTTAGGGTATCTTAATATTATTACTTATGATCCTCTTAATAAAAAAAGTATCGAGCGTTTCTGTATTAAGTGTCACGATCAAGATGGCTCCAATGGTGATTTAACACCTTTCAGTGATGGTGTTAATGTTCCATTAGTTGATTCTGTTAAGTGGCTAGCCTCTGCTCATAAAGGAAACGTAAATACAGAGACCTGTTTAAGTTGTCATGATAATGGGCACGGGTCAAACAAAAGTACTATGTTGGAACCTTCTACATATGCAGGACCAGGCACAGGAACCGATGTAATGAATGAGGAAGAAGGGTTCTGTTTGAAATGCCATGGTGCTGCCGGATTGGCAACAATTAAGGTACACCTTGCCTTTAGCGGAACAAATACACTAACCAATTTTTTCAAGCACGATCCGAATAATACTTACCGGAAACATAAACCAGGGGAATCTGCCGGTGCAGATTTTGCAGGAGCTAACAGACATATTGAATGTGTAGATTGTCACAATCCTCACGGTGCAGTTGCTGGAACCGCTGCTGCTCCGGCATTATTGCCAACTATGATTGGAGCCAAAGGAGTTGAACCAATTTATGGAGTATCCAACACAAGCCCTGGAGCCCCAACCGGATTTACTTGGCAAAATTCTGTTACACAAGAATATCAGGTATGTTTTAAGTGCCACTCTAGTTATACAACTCTTCCTTCCTATACACCCGGAGGAATTCTAAATCAAGTTGTAACAAATACTGGTTTGAAAAAAATAACGACTGTAGCTAATAATCAAGTGGCTGATTCACGTGATATGGCTAGTGAATACAATCCGAATAACAATTCTTACCACCCTGTAATGGCTATCGGGAAAAATCCAGGTATTAATGCTTCAGGATTCCAGGCCGGATATTCATCAGGCTCACGCATTTATTGCAGCAGCTGCCACAATAGTAATAATTCTGCAACTGCAGGGAATGGACGCGGACCACATGGCTCGGACAATCTCCATATCCTTGACAAGGGATTTGCGGGTAACGCTCAATATAACACAATGCATGGCAGTGCAGGGAATAACGCAAATTCGCTATGTTCAAAATGCCATACAGCACCTTCAGATGCTTCTGGTGCAGCAGCTCCGACTCGCTTTTACAAACACGCTTACCATACTAGTCCGACGGGAACAGCTCAAGCAGAATGCTATGTCTGTCATGACTCCCATGGCAGTGAGCAATTTCATATGATGAATTTTAATAATAATGAGTCTTGTTTTACAACTCCTTGGCCCAACACCAGTCAATCTGCTTTCAATCATGCCGCAGGAGTAGCAACAAATTCTTGCGTGGTTGTATGCCATGGTAAATCACACAATGCAGGATCAAAAACTTACACCCCAAATTATTAATTGACAAAAATGAAAAGAGTGCCTTTAATATGTGTGTTATTAATAATCTCAAATTTTATCATTTCCCAAAATGAGGTTAATAATAAAAAAATCGATTCGACAAAAATAAAGTCAAGGAGTGTTTCGGCGAACACTACTTCATCGGGCACTGTCACAGATATTGATGGCAATGTTTATTTGACAATTACTATCGGGCGTCAAACATGGATGAAAGAAAATCTTAGAGTAACCAGATATGCTAATGGTGATTCAATTGGAACTTTATCGCCAGATACACTTAATATTGTGGAACTTAAATCTCCAAAATATCAATGGGCCTACAATGGAGATGAAAAAAATGCACCCACATACGGCCGGCTATACACCTGGTGGGTTGTTTCAGACAGTAGAAATGTATGCCCAACGGGATGGCGCATTCCTTCGGATGAAGAATTTTGTATTCTCGAAAATACGATAGAACCTAATACGGATAATGATTGCAATTTGATAGAGCATAGAGGGAAAAATCAGGGAGGTTTTTTGAAGGAAGCTGGCCTTTTATATTGGAAAAGCCCTAATTTGGGTGCAGATAATAGAAGTGCCTTTTCTGTAATGCCGGCCGGCATTCGTTATGCAACGGGATTGTTTCATTGCTTAGGCTCTCATGCTTATTTTTGGACAACGACTGAATATGATGCGAAGAATGTAATGACACGCAGAATTTATTACGATAGCAAAGATGTAAGTAGATCATGGTATTTCAAGGAAGATAGCTTAAGTATAAGATGTATTAAGAATTAAACCAACGCCATTTATTCAAAATACAAAATCACACTTGTCAAAATCAAAACGTCACCATTATTTTTATATTAATAGTTTTAATTTTTTAGCTTGGTATGGGGAAATTTCGTAACACGAGTATCCATATGATCGACAAACTTCCCGCTGCAAATTTAGTTTTACATCCCAGATTCCAATTTCATTCGTTAGTTTGGAAAAGTGTTTCAACGTTTGTGATCTTCTTTGGACTACGCAGGTGAAATTTCCAAGCTACTACTCTTTATTTTAGTGACACAGTATTATGAACGGGAGTATATTTCTTTTTTTTATTTTTTAGATCTTGTTTTGCAATGATAACGATATTCCCCTTTCTTCTTTGCTTATTTCTACTTCCTTGCGTTCTACTTCTTGAAATTAGTTTTGTCCGTTTACTATCCATTTTTTGACTCTCCCGACACCCTTTTAGAAAACATACATAAGGGAAGCTGTCATGCACCGCAACAATACCTGTCGCACAAGAGGAAAATAAAAACAGGGCACAAATAATTAAGCTTGATCTCATTTGTCAATGATAAAATGTTTACTTCTTCATTATCACTAGTGGTCTGAATCCAATAAAAGGTGATGCGGTAACTTTTGAATTAAATTCACTTTCGCTATTTATTTTCAGATGTTCAAAGTCGCTTCCCCAATTTCCACCAATCGCTTTGTTTATTTTTAGGTCATCAGAAATTACCCATTCCGAAACATTCCCACTCATACAATATAATCCATAGTCGTTGGGATTGTATGCAATTACCATCGCAACAGCCATTGTATCGTTATTGGTGGCAAGTCCTGCAGAAGTATACGCGTTTAAATTTATTTTGGTAGTGTAACCAAACGGTTTTTTGAATTTATCCTTCGACTTCTGTATACAAAAATTGGCCAAGAAACAATTGTTTGAATTTTGAATAGAATCTTTACCCCATGGATAACCGGCGTTTTCAAATCCGCCCATAGCAGCAAAAACCCATTCACTTTCCATTGGTAATCGCACACTTAATAAATGTTTATTTTCATTCTTCGAATTGTTATTAGATTTAATTAATTCACTAAACCATTCGCAATAAAGTTTTGCTCCTTCAATAGATATATTTACAACAGCATAATCATTGAAATCTTTGTTTGAAAAATACTTCTCTTTAAAACTATCAAAAATGTGACTGCCATTGCTATTTACCCATAATGCCTGATTTGGTTTTGCCTTTAAAAACTCCTCCTTTTTATCATGAATTAAAAGATCAAATAAGAACGTACGGTATTCCAGATTGGTAACTTCCACATTCTTCATATAGAACTCATCAACGTTTTTTGGCTCACCTTTATAGTTGACTTTTCCTTTAGGGACAAGCGGATACTTATTTTTACTTAATTTAAGAAGTTGCTCCAGCATTCTTTTCTTTTGCTTGTCATTTGCTTTGATCTCTTTCTCGGTAAGTTTTGGAAATACATATGTACTGTCATCTTTTATTTCAGTTACAACATTGGTATTTTTAAATATAATTGTCTCCTTATATTCAGGCAAATCAACCACAGGATTAATGTCAACTTTTGTAGCCTCAGCTAGCAAGACCGAATTATTTATATTGTTTTTTTGTACGATTATGTTTTGATTTTTTAGCGCATCATTTGTTGCTTTAACATTCCCTTGGATTGTATCTTTAGTAACAAAAGTGTTATTGATTTGATCCGGATTTTTGTTTGAATTTTGCTGATTTGGTTTCTGTGAAAAATAATAAATCAGGAGCACAAAAACAGAAGCGCTAAAGCCTAAATAAAATAATCCTGACCCCCATTTGCTCTTTATCCAATGCGTATTTTTCTTTGTCAAACCGCTTTCGATTTTACTCCAGGTATTTGCATCAGGTTGAAGAGAATCGAACTCTTGTTTACGATTGGTTACGAATATTTTTAGTTTATCAGTCATTGGAAATAATATTAAGTTTGAGAATTTCAATTAGTTTTTTCTTAGCTCTGCTGTATTGAGATTTGGAAGTGCCTTCACTTATTTTTAATAGTTCCGAAATTTCTTTGTGACTATAATCTTCAAATAAGAAAAGCGACAGGATAGTCCTAAAGCCATCAGGCAATTTCAGAATGCCTTGTTTTATTGATTCCACATCGTAAATACTTTCATCCTCGTTTGTGTCATCTACCTCAAAATTTGCATCTTCGATGGGAATAAAATTCAGTTTTCGTTTTTTGAGAACATCAAGAGAGCGGTTGATCACGATACGCTTCAACCAAACCCCAAATGAATATTTTTCATCAAAACTCTCCATTTTCTGAAATGCTTTTAGAAATGAATCCTGTAATACTTCCTGCGCTTCCTCATTATTATTTATTATCCGTATTGCTATATTAAACATTGCCTTTGCATAAAGATTATATAATTCCTCAAAAGCTCTTTTCTCGCCCTTTTTGCAACGTTCAATAATTGGATAATTTATATCGGTATATTTTGTATCTCCCATTCGTTGGTTATCTAAACTCTACACTAAATACGACAAATTTTTAAAAGGTTGCATGGATTTAAAATTATGAATGGTGGCATATAACAGAATGGGCTATCCCTCCTAAACAAACAAAAACCCGATCTACTGCCTAAAATGAGGCATTTTAAACTCTTGAAACCGGAAAGGAACAACTGTGTTTTGTTTACACAAGGGCAGAGTTTATCAAACTTCTTCTATTATTCAATGGCTTTTTAATCTTGCCGAAACTCAATCAATGCACAAAATCTTGTATCATTAATTCTTTACGTTTTTGAATAAAAACATTTTCCCTGCGGGGGTCAATATTATTCTTAAAATAATAAGCGTAAAATTTATTATAATCTAAATCCAGTTTGTCGCTTGATGAAATCTTAGGTAATGAATCAATAATATATGAATCTAAATAGTTTGGGAAATTAGTATAACGAAAATCATTCCCGAGCCTTTTTTCAAGTTTGCCCATCAACACACTATCGTAAGTAAATATTTCCATCTTGATCGGGCCGGTTTTTAAATTAATTTCGGCTGTTCGGTAGAAATCGTTTTTCATTAGGCGTCCATCAAATGAATCTGTAAAAAATATAAAATTTATTTTTTTACTTTCAATATATTCAGGGGATGCACTTTTTTCATGACCAACCCTTCCGCGTTCTTTGATCACAGTGTGGGCGATCAGCGTGTCTGTGAGACCGAAATAGTCTTGACAATAACTAAATCCGGCATAATAAGCAAAGCGCGCTTGCGTTCCAACTATGAGTCCTTTGTATTTAATGTCTTTCAGGCGTTCTTTCAGTTCCTTTCCATTTGCGACATCCTTATCTGTGTTTGAGAAATAAAGATAATAATATCTCTCATCTGCAATTCCGTTCTGAAAAACCGCATTCTCATTTCCCTTTTCATCTCTCTCAATAAACATGTTTATTCGAATCAATGTTTCTACTCCACTTAATGAAAGAACAATCAACAGAACAACATTCAAATGCTTGAAATCAATTAAAACAAGTGAATAAACTATTACGAAATAAATAAACGGAACACACAGAATGATAAAACGGGCATACATAAAATCACCTCCGACTTTTGCGACAAAACATATTAAATAAACTAGGACTACACTAAGTGCAGTAAAAAGTGGAGCAAGTTCTTTATTTAAAAAGAATTTTTTAACGCCATGTTTTAGTATTGCTGAACAAATAAAAAGAAATGGAACTAAAATAAGGAAAGAAGTAAAGTGACATTTGAAATACATCCAGAGATAAATAAGCCCTTGTTTAAAGGCAATTTCATAACCCAACTTAGCGTAGTAGGTATTAGGAAAAATAAATCCATAATAATTAAATCTCCATAAAAAATAGGGAAGATAAATTAGTACTACCCAAAGATTGAACAAACAGTGAACTTTAATTAGTTTGATAAAACCCGACTTGTCAAATAGATTTTTTATAAATAACAAAAAATTTAAAAAAAGCAATATTAACATGATATCCGGCCGTACCATAAGCCCAATACAAATAAAGAATCCGGAATAAAGCAGACGTTTATTGTAGCTTAACTCAGTAAAAAAATAAATATAAAAAGCGGAGCTCAAAAGAAAAGTCGCGAATGACACTTCCAAACCACTGGTTGCCCAAACATTATAATCATAATTGAATACTAATGCCAATGTAATGAATGGGAATATGAATTTATTTTTGAGAATGGATAGTTTGTAGCCAATTAATGAAAAAATAATTAACGTGCCGGCTGAAAAAATAATTCCTAAAACTTCTGAAGTTACCCCGGGTTCAAAATTCAACCTAGTAAAAAATGAAATCA
>JAPLDC010000175.1 GCA_026391935.1 Bacteroidota bacterium
TACACCGCCTCCGCCACCTGTAATGACACAATTTTTTGTTGCTGTTAACGGTGCACAAACAGGTCCGTTTACAGAGCAGGTGATGGGACAAATGATCCAACAAGGTTCATTGAAAAAGGAATCGATGATCTGGAAAAATGGGATGGCAGCTTGGGCTGCTGCTGATCAGGTAGCTGAAATTGCAAAATTGTTTTCTGCAGTTCCACCGCCATTGCCACCTCCGATGTAGAATAAATTATTATTAGAATCGTCATTGCGAGGAACGAAGCAATCTTTCACGATGATGGTCAGAGTTATGGTTATGCAAGAGATTCCTTCGTTCCTCGCAATGACGCACTAATTTAGAATATGAGCCACTATGTCCTTCGAAGAAAAAACAAAAGAAATCAGTAATCAGCTCGACTGCAGAGAATGCGGGGCATTATTGAAATACGCACCCGGAACAACACATTTAAAATGTGAATATTGCGGAGCAGCTAATGAAATAAAAGAAGCTGCAGAGCCTACGGTTGTTGTTGAAATTGACTTCGAGAAATTCTTGAACGAAAACGATAGTGATGTTGAAAAACTAGAGATCGTTACCGTAAAGTGTGGTAATTGCGGAGCGGCATCCACATTAAAACCAAATATCACCGCTGATAGTTGTCCGTTTTGTGCTTCCCCGATTGTTGTTACAGGAGGCACTGCCAACAGTATAATAAAACCAAAATATTTACTTCCCTTTAAAGTAGATCAAAAAACAGCATTTGAAGATTTTAAAAAATGGGTGAATAGTTTATGGTTTGCTCCCAATGATCTTAAAAATTATGTGGATAATGCGGATAAATTAAACGGGATGTATATTCCTTATTGGACCTATGATTCCAATACAGACAGCGATTATACCGGTCAGCGTGGAGATAATTATATTACTACCGAAACGTATACAACTACAGTAAATGGAAAGTCGGTAACCAATACACGTACCGTTACCAAGATCCGTTGGAGCTACGCAAGTGGACGTGTCTACAATAAATTTGACGATGTATTGGTGTTGGCAAGTAATTCACTTCCCGAAAAATATACGAATGAGCTGGAGCCCTGGGACATGGAAAGTCTGACTGATTATAATGATAAATTTTTAAGTGGTTTCAGAAGTGAAAGCTATCAGATTGATGTGAAAACAGGTTTTGAAAAGTCGAAAGTTACGATGGAGAGTGGGATACGTACATCTATTCACCGGGATATTGGTGGCGACCATCAGCAAATAACTTCGGTAAGTACTGTTTATAACGACATCACATTTAAGCATATCTTATTACCGATCTGGTTGAGTGCTTATCGTTACAACGACAAAGTTTTTCGTTTTATGACATTAATTGCTTCAAAAATTATTTTTGTATATTTGTATAAATGAATAAGTTAAAAATCATAGAATCTATTAAGACTGAAAAGCAGTATTTGCAGGAACATTTTGGTGTTCAGGAAATTGCTTTGTTTGGTTCTTATGCTCGTGGTGAAGAAAAAAAGGATAGTGATATTGATATTTTAGTAAGTATTAATAAGCCTTCTTATAGCATGTTGATGGGGTTGTATGTTTATTTAGAGAAAAAATTAAATACAAAAATTGATATTGTCAGAAAAGGGCCGCATGTTTCGGAACGTTTTTTAAAGCATATTAATAAAGATTTAATTTATGTCTGAAACAATAAAATATACGCTCGAAATAATTTTAGATCATATTAATGTCAGTGAAAAACGTTTTTCAGAAATTAAAGAATCCTCAGATTTTATAAACACCGAATACGGAAATACTTTGCTAGATGCGATAGTGGCAAGGCTCCAAGCTGTTGGAGAAAACATAAAGCGTATTTATAAAAATTACCCTCATTTAGAAAATAAATATCCCGAGATTGAATGGCAAAAAATCATTCTGTTTAGAGATTTTATTTCTCACCACTACGAAAAACTCGATTACGAATTAATTTTTGATATCTGTAAAGAAGATTTACCAAAACTTAAAGCGGTAATTGAAAATGAAATCAAAAATTATTAATTTTT
>JAPLDC010000186.1 GCA_026391935.1 Bacteroidota bacterium
ATTGAATGCTACAAACGACAATCTAAAATATATCACGACAGACCTTAAAAACATAACAAAAAAAATAAACAGTCCAAATACACTTTGGAGCATTTTAATGGATACAGTAGTTGCAGAAAATGTAAAACAAGCAATAGTAAATATAAAAATAACAGGCAACCGAACTGCAATAATTACTGGCGACCTAAGTAACATCATAAAAGAAGTTAAATCAGGAAGAGGAACTGTTGGCGCCTTACTCACTGACACTCTTTTTTCAAACAAATTCAACCAAACAATTGTTGATATTAAATTAATAACAGACTCTATGGCATTAATTTCAGGAGATTTACGAAATGTTACCCAAAGAATTAAAAAAGGGGAAGGAGCAATAGGAACAATATTAATGGACACTACATTTGTAAATAACCTGAATAAAAGTATGGAAAATATTAAAAGCGGAACTGCAGGATTCGATGATAACATGGAGGCACTTAAGCATAATATTCTATTAAGAAAATATTTTAAAAAGAAAGAAAAAGAAAAACTCAAAAAAAGCCAATAGCATTTGTATTTAAAATCAAAAAAAAACTTTATCCACAAATAGACTGTATAAAAAAAACATCTTGTTTTAACAAGATGTTTTTCATTTAACAACAAAAATAAGTATATAATTGACGTCTTAAAAATAAGTAATCAATGCAATATGATTATGCTCAACAAGCTTACCATCCTCAACAAAAGCAACATCTCCCCCATATTTCAGAACAATTTCAATTAAATCATCCACTGCATCCTTAATGTAATTTATAGAATCTTTATTCACTTCATCTGTATTCAGCGTAAACTTGTCTTTACCGTATTCAGCAGGACAAGAATAATTTTTTTCTACAAGCAACAAACGCCCTCTTTTTTCTACAGCTGCTTTCCAAACATCTCTAATGCCAATAGCAAACGTATTTTTACCTATAGATTGGTCTAATAAAATAAGTGATTCATTTTCATCGGAAACATTCTTTTTATCAAGTAAAACAGCAACATGTTTAGCAATTTCTGGAAATGTGGCATGATCAAAATTACCTTCCACGTAACCTAAAATTGCATTATTATTTTTTGTAATACTTTTGTACTTATGAACAATACGTTCAACTCCACATATGATCACAGGGCAATCTCGGTTTGATAATTCCAAAGCTAGACATCTGTCAATATCACGCAAATATTTTTCCAAGGTGATATCTTTAACCACTTTCGCATCGGAGAAATTACCAACCTTCGAGTGCAGATCAATTTCCCATTCCTTAGCATCTTTTGGAGCATCCTTAAAATCAACAGCTTCAACAGTTCTATTAAAACCTTTTAATAATTTATTTCCTTTACTGCTTATTAATAGCACCAAATAATCGTGACTATGTTTTGTCTCATACAAAAGATCTCTGATCTCAAAAGACTTGTCAATTATCACTTTTTCTTTTACAGGAAAAGAAAGATTAAATACCTCTGCCTGCTCGCGAGAAACATAAATCGCTAAGCCCTCAGAAAGATGGCTAAAATCAATCTCCTGGTATAATTCAAAAAGTTTCCCCATTAATGGAACAGCAACAGAAGTGGGAAATTGCTGAAATAACTTTCCTTCCACTTCATTAATTATCAATTTCAACTTTTCTTCGTCTTGCCTATACTGCCTATACTTATTACTTGTGGGCAAAACAATTGAGATAGAAGGATAACTTTTTTTCGCATTAATTAGATGTTTTGTTTCTTGTAGTTGAGTTGTTTCCATGGTATATTTTTTTCGTAAATATATCCTAGATAACATTCTATTATAATGATGAGAATCAAAACCAAAATTGACAAGTATCATTTAGCTAATCAAATTACTAAAGTAGTTTTGCAATAGAAATAAAGTAATTAATAAATAAAAAAAATTGACAGTTTAAATGCCATTTGGACCAAGGAACTGTCGGTCGGGATTCAATTAAAGTAACAGTAAAATATTGAGTTTGAATATTATTTGTAATTGGGTCTAAAAAGGTAGAATTTCATATGCTTCTATCTACGAAAAAAAACAGAGGAGATAATTCTCCTCTGTTTTTTATTTTTGACTAATCAATTTCTACCGTTAAATATCAAAAATAATAATGTGATAAATATCAAATTTAACGTTGACTGCAATCATTACTATAAGAGACAAATCCATTGACTTTTGCTAAATAAAAAGACCTTCTAAATCCATCGCAAAAATGAAAACTGAAAAAAAAACAAATCCCGGAGAAAAAACTTATGATTGGGAGAGCAATTCCGTAAAGTCGTTTATTGCTTACGCATTGAAAATATCAGAAATGTATGGAAAACAACTGAATCATTCCATGAAATCCTATGCAAATTTCATAAACACCTCTTTCCCTGCAGTAAAAACAGGATGGTTGTCAACTGAAGCAATTCCAGAAATACTTAAAAAAAACACAGAAACATTTCTAAATAATTTAAAATCCTTTTCCGAAAAATCACAAGAAACGATGAATAAAACATTTTCGACATTTTCAGATTTCAGTAAGGATACTAATTTATCTCAAAAATCAGTAGAAAACGTTGTCAATATATTTGAAAAACAGGTCATGCAAATGATTGAACATAATAAACAACTATTCGCGACACTAGAAAAAGAATTGCATTCAAAACACTTTGATTCTGATTCGATGATTGATACTTTTTCAAAAAAGATTAAACATGATTTCGAAACATCTATAGATGTCGTTAAAAAAATTGCCGAAACATGTACTAACAAAAGCAGTCCACCTCTATTTTCTAACAATGAGTTGGTAGAAGAAATTAACAAACAGATAAAGATACTAGCGGAAAGCAATAAAAGATTTTGGACAGATACTATCAACTATTTTGAAGAAGAAACGAAAGAAAAAGAAACAAAAGAAAGAAAAGAACAGGTAGGAAATAAGTTCAAAAAGGCAACACCTAAAAAAGTGCCACTCACTAATAAGAAAAAATAAGAAATAAATAATACCACAAAAATCTAATAATTATGAATAAAAAATCTAATTCAAAAGCTGAAACTCTCAGAGCTGCAATTGATAATACCTCCAGAAGTTACAAAGAAGCTGTTCATGCGATTGTTGAATCAAACAGCGGATACTTGAAGATCGCACTTGATTCCAACAAACATATCATCGACACGATACAGGAACAGTTCAACACTAAAGATGTTGATAAATCAGTAATGGAAAGTGTAAAAAAAGCACTTGGTACGTCTGTTGAAATGGCGGAAGATACAATTGACACAGTTATTGAAGCGTACGACAAACAAATTGACACTTCCATTAAGTTCAATAGTAAATTGGTTGAAATGATAAAAGACCTGGAGTTAAAATACCCTGAAGAAAGCGAATTGCTTCTAAAAGAGATACAGGACAACCTCGATTCATCGATAAAATTATCTACTGATGGAATGAAAAAAATTGTTGATGCATATAACCGAAATACAAACTTCGCATTGAATTTTAATAAAACATTCGGCCCAAGCTACAATTCCCAGATCGATGCTATTCAACATTAAAATTATGCCGAATAGTATAGACAACGAACTTCAAGAATTAATTGAAGATGTAACGAAAGCAAGTAAAAAGATCACTCAAAATTGTTTTGAAAATTTGACCGGCTATTTCCATGACGAAAGGGACATAGAAAAAACATATGCTTATTTTCTTACAAAACTATTCGAGAACCCCTCCGAAATGGAGAAAGTGCAAGACACCTACTTTGGGTATTTAAAAAACCAACAAGCACTGTGGCAACAGATCATTGAACATCAAGTGGACGGTAAAAAGGAGTATAAACCTATAATTACTCCTGATAAAGGAGACAGACGATTTTCAGCAGCTGAATGGAATGATGCTCCACATTATTTCGACTTTCTAAAACAAAACTACTTGCTGTTTTCAAAGATGGCAAATGAAATTATTGATACTGTTGAAATTGATGACAAAATGAAAAAGAAATTAAACTTTTATAATAAACATTATATCGATGCCTTTTCGCCCTCGAATTTCTTTGCTACAAATCCGGAAGCGATAAAACTTGCGCAAGAAACAAAAGGTCAAAGTATAAAAGACGGTTTGAAAAATTTCTTAAAAGATATAGATAAAGGAAGGATTAGTCAGACAAACGAAGAAGGATTTGTGATCGGAGAAAATATTGCTATTACTAAGGGTTCTGTGATCTATGAAAATGAATTAATTCAGCTGATACAATATACACCCTCTACTCCAAAAGTGAATGAGCTACCCTTGCTAATAATCCCCCCATGGATAAATAAATTTTATATACTTGATCTACAGGAAAAAAATTCATTCGTAAAATTTTTAGTAGATAAAGGATTAACTGTTTTTATGATCTCCTGGATAAATCCTACACCAAAAATGGGACATCTGAGTTTCGACAATTATGTTGAAATGGGAGCTATCAAAGCAATAGAAACAGCACAGTCGATAACTGGAGCAAAAAAAGTAAATGTACTCGGCTATTGTCTTGGTGGAACATTATTAGGAGCCTCCATTCCTGTTCTTCTTGGAAAATACAAAAAAGCGGATAACCCTGTAAATACAGCATCATTCCTAGCTGCAATGATCGACTTTTCGGATGTAGGACCAATGGGAGATGTAATTGATCAGGCATTGGTAAGAAAACTGGAACGTGGTGAACTATTACACCAGGGAGTAATGCATGGACATGATATGGAACGTGCATTTAATTTGATACGTGCAAACGATCTTATCTGGAGTTATGTGGTAAACAATTATCTGAAAGGAAATCAACCAACAACTTTCGATGTATTATTCTGGACAAATGACAATACCAATTTGCCGGCAAACATGTATATCTATTACCTGAGAAATATGGTGCTTGAAAATAAACTAAGCAGGAAAAACGCATTACGCATTTGTAATACACCAATTGATATTGGCAAAATTGATGTGCCATCGTTTATCATAGGCTTAAAAGATGATCACATCTCCCCTTGCCATACAGTATTTACAACTACTGAATTAGTAAGTGGACCTGTTGAATTTATACTCGGTGGTTCAGGACATGTAATGGGTGCAGCAAATCCTCCGTCAAAAAATAAATATGGCTATTACATAGATGGCAAACTTAATAATGGTTTTGAGGAATGGGAAAAGACAGCAAAATTTCATGAAGGAAGCTGGTGGACACCTTGGACTGAGAAGATCTTAAAACAGTCAGGTAAATTAATCCCCGCTCCGAAACAATTAGGAAATGGCAAAAATAAAATAATAGAATCTGCACCCGGACGTTATGTGAAAGAAAAATGCCTTTGTGAACGTATAGACGATTAATTTCTATATCAAATAATTGATGAATTTCATTTTTATAGAAATTGAATACATTGAAAAATAAAGGATAAAGAAAAAAAACTGTAAATATTATTTTTATGAGAACAAAAAACAATCAAATTGCATTAGTTACAGGAGGTACAGGAGGAATTGGCACTGCAATATGTGAACGATTATATAAAGATGGCTTTACCGTTGTAGCAAACTACAGAGATTTTACGAAGGCAATGAAATGGAGAGAAGAAGCGAAACAATGGAGAGATGATCAATTGAAATTAGGAATTGATGTAAAAGTTGTGGAAGGAGATATTTCCAATTTCAAATCGACGGCAGCCATGATCAAACAAATAAATGATGAGATAGGCAACATTGATGTTTTGGTAAACAATGCCGGAATAACTAGAGATGCACCCTTACATAAAATGAGAGCGGAGCAATGGGATGAAGTGATCTCCACAAATCTGAACAGCATTTTTAATTGTTCACGACTTGTTATTGAAAGCATGATCGCAAAAAATTATGGCAGGATCATCAACATGTCCTCTGTAAATGGAAAAAAAGGGCAATTCGGACAAACAAATTATGCCAGTGCAAAAGCCGGCATGTATGGTTTTACAAAATCCCTGGCATTAGAAGTTGCAAAAAAGGGTATTACAGTCAATACGATCTCACCGGGTTATACTGCAACATCGATGGTAATGGCAATAAAAGAAGAAATAAGAGAAAAGATAATTGCACAAATTCCGACAGGAAGACTAGGTGCTACTCATGAAATTGCAGCAATGGTTTCCTTTTTGGCCTCCAAAGAAGCCAATTATATTACCGGAGCAGATATGGCAATAAATGGTGGTTTATATATGTAAAGAAAGCATTGATAAAAAACAGTACTGAAATTTTAACAAATAAAAGAAATTATGAAACAGCTGCAATTCGAAAAATTAAATAGGATCATACCTGTCGTTATAGCTAGTGCCGAAACTAACTAAGCAAATTTTAGACATTATATTTATCGAAGATCTCCTTCCTAACCGGACAGGTACACGTATTTGAAATTCCAAATGAAACTTTGTAATTACAAGTATTAGTGGCTGCGCAATTGAGAAAATAAATAGTATTGTTCAAACATTCTACCACTTCACATAGAGAACTGGAAGATTTGTTCAAACAAGAGATACTTTTAATACAAGCAGTTGCTTGCGCCAACACCTTCTTATCAATTTCCATTTTTAATAGTATTAAGAGTAATCTTAAAAAACAGTATTGGAGAGAGTGTACAAGTATAGACCTTTTTTACATTAGAAGAATTATGACATGCATCATACATAACTTGTAAACACCTTTATTGATGAAGAATTATATATTTTTATTTATAGAAATAATTGAATAAAAAGTGTAAATTTAGATAGTAGAATAGACATACTATTTTCAAAAGATTTATTTACTCTAAATTTATTTGCAAAACAATAAAATCGATCACCAAAATTTTGAGCAACAATAACGCTAATAAGAATAATTTCCCTGAACTGCGCAAGTCTGCAGAAGAAAAATTAAGCATAAGGGTAAAAAGCAAATCTGCTCAGGCAGAAATTGAGCATGAATTAAATGTTCATAAGATAGAGCTCGAAATGCAAAACGAAGAGCTTCTTTCAATACAACAAAAATTAATTTTATCTATAAAAAATTACACAGAGTTATTTGAGCATGCTCCTATAGGTTATTTTGTCCTCGATAAAAGTGGAATAATCCTCAATGTGAATATATATGGAAGCAAACAACTTGGCATTGATAAAAATCAATTGATTGGGAAATTCTTTACAGTATTTCTTAATGGTGAATCCCATCAGGATAATTATTATCGCCATCACAATCTTGTCATAGAAAAAAACAAAATACTGCGTCTAGAATCGGAGTGTAAAAAAAAGGATGGGTCCTTTTCACCTGTAATGATAGAGAGTAGTAAGGTGAAAGATGAGAAAGGACATTTCAAACATTTACTTTCAACAATGGTTGATATTACAGAACAAAAAGAAATTGAACATATTGCTGAAAAAGCATTTAACCAGGAAAAAGAATTGGGTGAAATGAAATCCCGGTTTATTACAATGTCGTCCCACGAATTCAGAACCCCTTTAGCAACGATCTTATCCTCTCTTTCACTTATAGATTCCTATGAAAAAACGGAGGACGTAGCAAAGCGTAATAAGCATTCTGAAAAAATAAAATTTTCTGTCGGCGAACTGACTAATATACTATCAGCCTTTCTAGCATATAGTGAGCTTGACAAAGAACTTGTAAAAAATGAACCGAAAACATTTAATCTTGTTAGATTTATTGAAGACCTTATTTCCGGAACAAAGATTAAAAAACCTGCTATTGTATACAAACATATTGGTAAACGGCAGGATGTATTTTTGGATTCAAAATTATTATTTATCTGCCTAACAAACCTTCTGAGTAATGCATTAAAATATTCCTCAAAAGCTGAAACAGTGGAGATCACCTCTATTATAAATAGTTCCGAAAATATTACTATTACAATAAAGGATTTTGGAATTGGAATAGCTGAAGCAGAAAAAATGCACATTTTTAAACAATTTTTCAAAACAAAGAATGCAGAGACAATTCAGGGGATTGGAATGGGCTTACACATCGTTCAAAAAATAGTAGGGATTATGAATGGAACGATATTTTTTGAAAGTGAATTGAATAAAGGAACTGTTTTTGTTTTGACTTTACCGAACAACAGTAAAAATTAATATTTTAACTATTTCCGTGTGAAAAAAACTACGCTTAAAAAAAGCATTTCTAAAAAAACACTCCCCCTTCCTAAAGCAAAAGCTTTAGCGAACAAAAACACCTCTTTTTATATCGTTGGAATAGGTGCATCTGCTGGCGGACTGGAGGCACTAAAAATATTTTTTAATAATACACCCCCTACCTGTGGAATGGCATTTGTTGTGGTACAACACTTAGACCCAACGAGAAAAAGTCTGTTGACTGAACTGTTAGCGGAATGCACTAAAATGAAAGTTAAAGAGGTAGCTGATGGCATTTTAGTGCTACCTGATTGTATTTATATCATTCCGCCAAATAAAGAACTTGAAATATTTAAAGGGCATTTACAATTATTTTCACCTACAAAAAAAAGAGGATCACGCAGACCTATTGATTCGTTTTTTCATTCGTTGGCAATAGACCAAAAAGAAAAAGCAATTGGCATTGTGCTTTCAGGGACTGGTAGCGATGGATCAATAGGTTTAAAAGAAATAAAAGCAGCAGGCGGAAAAACTTTTGTGCAAGAACCTAAATCAGCTTTATTCAGAGGAATGCCGGAAAGTGCAATTTCTGGTAAGGTAGCAGATCATATTTTACCACCTGAAAAAATGCCTGCACAATTACAACGCTTTTCAGAAATAATACGAAAGAAAACAGAGGAAACACCACTAAAGTTTA
>JAPLDC010000246.1 GCA_026391935.1 Bacteroidota bacterium
CAGCATCAAATGATAACCACACGTTATTATAAATTCAACGATACCAATACGAATGTTACCTCGGGCGGACTTGGCACCATGGGATTTGGACTACCTGCAGCAATTGGGGCAAAAATCGCTAAACCTGAAAAACAAGTAGTGGCAGTGATTGGTGATGGTGGTTTTCAAATGACCATTCAGGAATTGGGTACGATCATGCAAAGTAATATCGCAGTGAAAATTTTAGTGTTGAATAATAATTTCTTAGGAATGGTTCGTCAGTGGCAACAGTTATTTTTTGACAGAAGATATTCTTTTACTGAAATGAAAAATCCTGATTTCATAGCCATCGCAAAAGGTTATGGAATAAAAGGAAAAAAAGTAACGGAAAGAGTAGATCTTAATGAATCAATTAAAGAAATGCTGGATTCAAACGATGCATATATACTTGAAGTAGTTGTCGAAAATGAAGAAAATGTTTTTCCCATGATAACGACAGGTGCAGGAGTATCAGAGATAATATTAGAATAAATAAAATGAAAACAACCTACACAATATCAATTTTCACAGAAGACAGAATTGGTCTCTTAAACAGGATAACAATCATCTTCACACGAAGACATATCAATATCCTTAGCATCACAGCAAGTGAAAGTGAGGTCAAAGGAATATACAGATATACTATAGTTGTTTCGGTGACAGAAGAGACCATCACAAAACTGATCACACAAATTGAGAAGCAGATAGAAGTTTTAAAAGCATTCTATCACGAGAATACTGAAATAATATCCAGAGAAATTGCATTATACAAGATCTCTGCAAAAGCGTTAAACCAAAATGAGCTGTTTTCAAAAATCATACATGAAAACAATGCAAGGATAGTTAGTATTTCTTCCGATTTTATTGTTGTTGAAAAAACAGGTGACGAAATGGAAATATTAAACTTATTCAACTGCCTCGAAATATTTGAGATGCTCGAATATGCCAGAAGCGGTAAGGTAGCGGTCACTAAGCCAATGAAAACATTAACAACCTATTTAAAAGAATTAGAAAATAACAGTAAAATAACAATCAAACACTTTAATAATAATTAACATGGCACAAATAAATTTTGGAGGCGTTTTAGAGAACGTCGTAACACGTGAAGAATTTACTCTGGAAAAAGCCAGAGAAGTATTAAAAAATGAGACCGTAGCCGTTATCGGAGATGGTTGGGTAGAAGGTGACAATTTATTTGAAATCGAAGAAGCTTGTAAACGAGCTACCATAATACAATATCTGTTATCCGATGCCGGACAAATAGCATCGTGGCCAGTGATAAAACCATTTTTGACAAAAGGGAAAGCGCTTTATTTCTCTCATGGTTTCGGAATAACATTTCACGAAAAAACAGGCATCGTTCCTCCGGCTGATGTGGATGTTATTCTTGTTGCTCCAAAAGGCTCCGGCACTTCTTTGAGAAGACTTTTTGTGAATGGCAAAGGATTGAATTCAAGTTATGCTGTCTTTCAGGATGCAACAGGCAATGCACACAACAGAGTATTGGCTTTAGGAATTGGTGTTGGTTCAGGATATTTGTTTGAAACGGATTTTAAAAAAGAAGTTTATTCTGATCTAACCGGTGAACGAGGAATATTGATGGGTGCCTTGGCAGGATTATTCGAAGCACAATTTAATATTTTAAGAGAAAAAGGACATTCTCCTTCTGAAGCATTTAATGAAACAGTGGAAGAATTGACTCAAAGTTTAATGCCATTGGTTGCTGAAAATGGTATGGATTGGATGTTTGCAAACACTTCCGTAACAGCACAAAGAGGTGCATTGGATTGGAAAGGAAAATTCAGAGACGCTACCGCTCCTGTTTTCAGGGATTTATATGATTCAGTAGCTTCAGGAAAAGAAGCAGCAAGAGTTATTGCTGAAGGAAGTAAACCGGAATACAGAGAAAATCTTGAAAAAGAATTAAAAGAAATAAGAGAATCAGAATTGTGGCAAGCAGGAGCTGCTGTCAGAAAACTAAGACCATGAAACTAACAGTAGAAAAAATAAAGGCAGCAGCCGAAAATTTAAAAGGAGTGGCATTGCATACTCCTTTGCAACATAACTTTCAGTTAAGTGAAGAGTTCGGATGTAATGTATATTTAAAAAGAGAAGACTTGCAAGTTGTCCGCTCTTATAAACTTCGCGGAGCCTACAATAAAATTAGTTCTTTATCTGAAAACGAAAGAGCAAAAGGTGTTGTATGTGCAAGTGCTGGAAACCATGCTCAAGGTGTGGCTTTTTCCTGCAAAAAATTAAATATACATGGCACCATCTTCATGCCCTTTACAACCCCTTTACAAAAAGTAAATCAGGTAAAACTTTTTGGAAAAGAACATGTGGAAATAATTTTAATTGGCGACACATATGATGATGCCTTTAAAGCTTCTAAAGAATTTTGTTCTTCCAATGGTGCTATTTTTGTCCATCCATTTGATGATGAAAAAGTAATCGAAGGACAAGCCACTGTTGCGAAAGAAATTATAGATGATGCTAACTTCAGGATCGACTATTTGCTCGTTCCGATTGGTGGCGGCGGATTGGCTGCAGGCATGCTTACCTATTTTTCTATGATCAGTCCTGAAACAAAAATAATTGGCGTTGAACCTGAAGGTGCACCATCCATGAAAACGTCCATTCAAAATGGATATAATACCGAACTACAAGAGATAGATAAATTTGTTGACGGAGCTGCAGTAAAAAAAGTCGGAGACTTAACTTTTGAGATCTGTAAAAATAAATTGAGTGAAATAGTTCTTGTTCCTGAAGGTAAAGTATGTACAACTATATTGGATCTCTATAACAAACAAGCGATAGTGGTAGAACCTGCTGGTGCACTTACTGTTACAGCTTTGCATTTTCTGAAAGATGCTTTAAAAGGAAAAAATGTAGTTTGTGTCATGAGCGGAAGTAACAACGATATCATGCGTACAGAGGAGATCAGAGAACGCTCGCTATTGTATGAAGGATTAAAACATTTTTTTGTGATTCGGTTTCCTCAACGTGCTGGTGCTTTGAAAGAATTTGTTTCTAATGTTTTAGGAAAGCAGGACGACATCGTTCATTTTGAATATATGAAAAAAAATAATCGTGAAAACGGACCTGCTTTGGTCGGACTAGAAATAAAAGATCCGGAAGATCTAAAATTATTAAAAAGCAGATTGTCCGAATCCGGATTTCAATATGAATATTTAAACAAAAATGATAATCTCCTACAATTTCTTATTTAATAAATGCCTTCACTTTTTGTCTCGAATAGTCCAAAAAGACAATTAGTTCAAGTGTGTTTTTGGCTATAAATCCCCTTTAATGAAGCACAAACTGTGGTTTTTTATTATCTTTGTATTCTAATACTATAAAAATGCATTCTGTATTAAATACCATTGAAGAAGCCATTGCCGAATTAAAAGCTGGAAAAGTGATCATTGTTGTGGATGATGAGAACCGTGAGAATGAAGGTGATTTTCTTACTGCCGCTGAAAATGCCACTCCCGAAGTAATTAATTTTATGGCTACTCACGGCCGCGGACTTATCTGTTCGGCAATAACAGAACAGCGTTGTGCCGAATTGGGATTAGAAATGATGGTGACGAATAATACTGCCGAACATTCTACCGCATTCACCGTTTCGGTTGATCTGCTTGGATACGGTTGTACCACAGGGATCTCAGCCTCCGACCGTTCGAAGACAATCAAAGCATTGATCAATCCTGCAATTAAACCTGAAGAATTTGGTAAACCCGGACATATTTTTCCATTGAAAGCTAAAAAAGGCGGTGTACTGCGCAGAGCTGGACATACCGAAGCTACCGTTGATTTAGCACGTTTGGCAGGATTCGAACCTGCAGGTGCATTGGTTGAGATTATGAATGAAGATGGTACCATGGCTCGTTTACCTCAGCTTCTTGAAATTTCGAAAAAGCATAACCTTAAAATAATTTCAATTGAAGACCTGATTGCCTATCGCATTAAGAACGAATCAATCATCACAAGAAATGTTCAGGTTAAAATGCCTACACAGTGGGGTGATTTTGATCTCGTAGCTTATCGCCAAACTACTGACGACCTTGAACATCTTGCTTTAATAAAAGGAACATGGGAAAAAGATGAACCCGTTTTGGTTCGTGTTCACTCTTCTTGCTTAACAGGAGATATTTTCGGATCATGCAGATGCGATTGCGGACAGCAGCTTCACAGATCAATGGAAATGATCGAGAAAGTTGGAAAAGGCGTTATCGTTTATATGAACCAGGAAGGTCGCGGTATTGGATTGCTGAATAAGCTAAAAGCATATAAATTACAAGAAGAAGGAAGAGATACTGTTGAAGCAAATGAAGAACTTGGCTTTAAAGCTGATGAACGTGATTATGGTGTTGGGGCACAAATATTAAGAGACCTAGGTGTTGCAAAGATCCGCTTGATGAGTAATAATCCAAAGAAACGTGCAGGGTTGATCGGTTACGGATTAGAGATTGTTGAAAATGTTTCGATTCAAATTGAACCGAATGAACACAATAAATTTTATCTGCAAACCAAGCGCGATAAATTAGGACATATTTTAAAATTTGATTAAACCGATAAAAAAAAGATCCTACATATTGCAGGATCTTTTTTTTATTCAAGAGGTGTCGTTTCTTCTTCCTTTTTCTTACCACTTCCCTTCCATCCTTTTATGGTCTGCAAATATTGTTTATACAACTCGCCTATCGTATTAAATTCTTCTCTATAAAAGATACCTACGCCTTGTGTATATGCACCATTGGAAGTAGTCTGACTGTTATCATTAGCTTTATTGAAAGCTTTTACCCGTACTTTTCCATCATCAGTAATCTTATAATCAACATTCACATCACCAACTAAATTGTTTGCATTTTGTGAATTGGTATTATTACCGATATTCCCTTCAACGGATAATTTATCATTAAATAATTGCGTAGACAATGCCACTTCTAATTCATCTTTTGAAATTGACGTAACTCCTGGACGATAATTCACACCAATATCAAAATCATTACTTATTTTACTGAGCATATTGCTCAATTGATTGGAAAGCATTTCGCTCGTGTTTGCAAATCCTGCATTGGCAACATTCGGACCGCCACCACCGTTATTGCTCAATTGATAAGGTATGACAAAACTATTTAAGATCAACAATGAAAAAACCTGTCGGTTTACTTCCGCATCATTATTTATATAACTCAAAATTGTTTGACGCGTTGAGGCATCCACTGTTGGTAAACCAATATCAAAACCAATGGCAGGTGATAAAAGATCTCCGGTCATGTTCATTCCTACATCAACAGGGTACCTTTTCTTATAAGCTGTATTTGTTGAATCCTCAGGGAAAAATATTTTTATTGGAGCCCTTGCTTTATAAACAGCGCTTATATTCAGATCGGCTTTATAAGGAATTCCACTCCATTTAATTGTTCCGCCCTTTTTTAGATCGAATTTTTTATTAATAATATTTTGAAGTGTAAATAGATAGTCTCCGTTTTCAATTAAATAATCTCCATACATTTTAAACTCACCTTTTTCAATTTTCAAGTTTAAATTCCCTCTGCCTCTTGCTTTAATTACATCTCCTACCTTTTGATCGAAAATCAACTGAACTTCAGCATCCGGGGTCATATCCAGATCGAAATTTAAAACTAAACCACCCAAGGAAACTTTATAGCTATCATTTACTTTTAAGGAACTGTCTTTTTTAATAAAAGTAATAAAGTCGTTCTGACTTACTTCAGACGTGCCACCCAAAGGAATATAAAATTTGGTGAGTTCTGTTTTTGATAATATATTAACCTTATCCGACTTATCAATAGAAGTTACCTTCTCTGTTTTAACATTCGCGTCAATAAAAATTTCGTTGTTCACAAAACCGAAAATATTGACCACACCAGTTACAAATGCTTGCCCGTAATACAAACTGTTATCAGCTTCAGTAGTAT
>JAPLDC010000226.1 GCA_026391935.1 Bacteroidota bacterium
TCAGGTGGTTATCAATGATAATGCGAAGGAAGTGGATGTTCAGCATCTGATAAAAACATTGGATGCATCCGATTATGTGAAGTCTACGCAATCGATCTCAAAGGATGAAGCAGCAAAAAAATTACAGAAAGATATCGGAGAAGATTTCATTGATTTTCTTGGATTTAATCCATTGTCGGCTTCGATAACAGTGCGTTTAAAGGCCGGGTATGCGAATGCGGATAGTTTGGCCTGGATCGAAAAAGAGTTGTTGGAAACCAATTTGGTGAAGGAAGTGATCTATCAGAAATCGTTGGTAAACAGTATCAATGAAAATGTAAAAACGATCAGTTTATGGGTATTGATAATCAGTAGTGTATTGATGTTTATCGCACTTGCGCTCATAAACAATACCATCCGATTAACCATTTACAGTAAACGGTTTATTATTAAAACAATGCAATTGGTTGGTGCAACGCAGGGGTTCATAAGGCGGCCATTTGTGTTAAAAGGTATACGGCATGGTATTTACGGAGCCGGGATAGCGATAGCGATGTTGATAGGATTCTTATTTTTTATTCAGAAGCAATTACCTGAATTAGCTGACTTACAAGATCCTAATATGTTAGCCTCTTTATTCGGAATTGTAATATTGTTGGGCATCATTATCTCCTGGATAAGCACTTCCTTGGCTGTGCGCAAATACCTGCGTTTAAAATCAGACGAATTGTATTATTAATTGTTCAGTTTTTTTAACATTTTTTTTATTTAAATTATATTACATTTGCGATATAAAATAGATTCATCAAATGAGTAAAGAAACTAAAAAACAACCGGGTTTTGCTTTCACAAAAGAAAACTATCGGATACTTATCGTTGGAGTTGTTATTGTTGCTATCGGCTATATGCTGATGGTAGGGGGAGGGTCTGAAAACCCGAATGAATTTCATGCTGATGAGATCTTTAGTTTCCGGAGAATCACCTTGTCTCCAATTGTTATATTAGCAGGCTTTGTTGTGGTACTTTATGGCATCATGAAAAAATCGAAAGACTAATTCGGTATACCGATGTGCTGATGTACCGATTTTCCCACAAAAATGTTATTCTGCATATCTATTAATCCGCACATCCTTACGTCATGACCTACATCCAAGCTATTATTATTGCGATCATTGAAGGTATTACAGAATTTTTACCTGTATCATCAACCGGACATATGATCCTTGCGCAATCCCTGATGGATGTGAAAGATCCGAACTTTGCAAATACCTTTGAGATCGTTATTCAGCTGGGAGCTATTATGGCTGTCGTACTGATCTATTTCAAACGTTTTTTTGTTGGCTTGGACATCTATTTGAAATTAGGTGTGGCGTTTCTTCCTACCGGGATCATTGGTTTCTTGGCATATAAAACCATCAAGCATTATTTGTTTAATCCGATTACTGTTAGTATTTCATTGATAGTAGGAGGTGTTGTTTTGATCTTGCTGGATAAATGGAGTGAGCGTAAAAGATCTGAATACAAACAGGTGGAGGACATTAGTTATTTAGGAGCACTGAAGATCGGATTGATTCAATGTGTGTCGATGGTGCCCGGTGTTTCGCGTGCTGCAGCAACAATTTTCGGCGGTGTTTTTGCAGGATTTGACCGCCGGCAAGCAGCTGAATTTTCTTTTTTGCTGGCTATACCAACGATGTTTGCTGCTTCGGGGTATGATCTGTTAAAAGAGAAAGATAATATCCATAGTGCAGATATTGCCATATTATTGCTGGGCGGTTTTGTAGCATTTGTAATTGCCATTGTTGCTGTGAAAGCATTTATCGCCTTTTTAACGAAATTCGGATTTAAACATTTCGGATATTACCGCATAATTCTCGGAGTACTTTTTCTTGCATACGCATTAAGTACCGGATTACACCTAACTGCATAATAATTCATGTCAGATTTCAGAACCGGAGAAGTCATCCTTATTCAAAAACCACTTCGTTGGACATCCTTTCAAGTAGTGAATAAAATGAAGTGGTTGATCAAAGATCATCCTTCTTTAATTTTGGAAGGAAAAAGAGTACAGCCGAAAATTGGTCATGCAGGAACGCTGGATCCATTAGCTACCGGTCTACTGATCGTTTGCACGGGGAAACAAACAAAAAATATCGAGAAGTATCAAGCACAAGAGAAAGAGTATACCGGCACCTTTTACCTCGGAGCAACTACTCCATGTTATGATCTGGAAAAAGAGATTGATGCTTATTATCCGACAGATCATATAACGGATGAGTTAATCTTAGCCACCACCAAACAATTTATTGGAACCATTCAACAAACACCGCCTATCTATTCGGCAATAAAAATAAATGGCAAACGCGCTTATGATATTGCAAGGGCTGGAGAAACAGCGGAGATTAAACCAAAAGAAATTACCATCTCAGAATTTGAAATTACCCGAATTGCTCTGCCGGAGATCGATTTTAGAATTGTTTGCAGTAAAGGAACGTATATTCGTTCACTGGCAAGAGATCTTGGTTTGGCATTAAAAAGCGGAGGACATCTAATTAAATTATGCCGGACGCGTATCGGGGAATATAAATTAGAGGATGCGTTGAGTATTGAGGCGTTTGAAAGCAGCTTAAAAACAGAAATATCCACCGATATTTAGGCCTACATTCCAGAGATGGCCTGTTACCGGGTTATTAATTATTTGCAGTACCCCATATCGGAAAACGGGTTCTAACTTCAGGGTTACATTTTTTCCTATTTTAAGATTACAGCCTAGACTAATCATCGGAGAAATGTTAATTGGATTGTAAATATAATTTGAAAGGCCCTTATCTTTTTTTACATTACCGTCACCAAAATCTTTAACAGTAATAGCTTTTTCAAAAAGAAAAAGATTTGCCGCTACTCCCGTACTTGCTATAAAAGACAATCTTTTTTTGCCGAACTGAAAGTGTGCAATAAGAGGAACGTCTACATAGGAAAAGTTGTATCTGGATTTAAAACGTAGAGGTATTGCGGGATCAGGGACTTGAGAAGGTGCAATAAAGATGTCCTGATAAACAGTTTGATATCCTTTATTAGAATAATTGACCCCAATTTCGATTGAGAAATGTTTTTTTATAGCACATGATAATCCTACACCGATCGTATATCCTACCTTCGGGATCTCCATTCCATTTCTGGCATTTATTACATCGTTGCTGCTTTGGCTGCCATCATTATTTGATAAGGTTCTGAAGCAATAATCAGGAGAAATATTAATGCCCAAAGCAAATCTGTTTGTTTTAACTTTTGTGCTATCGCTTGAAAAAGCAGAAAGGGAGATTAATAAGAAAAATAAGGTTGTTTTAACGCGTCTCATTATTGAAGTATAGAATCTAAAAGTACTATAAACATTGATTCAAACAAAAATAAACACGATTTTAGTTGACTTCGCCTCTTCGAAAGCTTATTTTTGCGCCCTTGTTAATCGAAATACATAAATAAATCCCGTAAGATTTATGAAATTGCCGGAGCGTCCTGCTCAGTAATTCCAGACCACCTTACTCAAAAAAACAAAAAAATATATGAAATTATCACAATTTAAATTTAATCTTCCGAAAGAATTAATTGCTGAAACGCCTGCTAAAACCCGTGACGAAGCCAGATTGATGGTTATTCACCGTAAAACCGGGAAGATCGAGCACAAATCATTTAAAGATGTTTTGAGTTATTTTGGAGATGGAGATTGTATGATTTTAAATGATACCAAAGTGTTTCCTGCACGTATGTACGGAAATAAAGAAAAAACCGGTGCAAAGATCGAAGTGTTTTTGTTACGTGAACTAAATGCTGAAAGCCGTTTATGGGACGTATTGGTAGATCCTGCCCGTAAGATCCGTATCGGAAATAAACTTTATTTTGGTGATGATGATACATTAGTCGCTGAAGTAATTGATAATACTACATCCCGCGGACGTACATTACGTTTCTTGTTTGATGGTTCTTACGAAGAGTTCCGTAAAACATTGAACGATATGGGCGAAACACCGCTTCCTAAATATATTAAACGTGCGCCAACTGAAGAAGACAAAGATCGTTATCAAACAGTGTATGCAAAAAATGAAGGCGCAGTAGCCGCTCCTACAGCAGGTCTGCATTTCAGCCGTGAGTTATTGAAACGTCTTGAGCTTAAAGGAGTAAATTTTGCAAATGTTACTTTACACGTCGGTTTGGGAACATTCAGAACAGTTGAAGTAGAGGATCTAACTAAGCACAAGATGGATTCTGAACAAGCTTATATTTCTGAAAACGATTGTAAGATTATCAATAAAGCACGTGAAACAAAGAAGAAAGTATGTTGTGTTGGAACAACTTCAATGCGCGCTATTGAAACATCGGTGAGTACTGATGGATTTGTTAAACCGTATGATGGTTGGACAAACAAGTTTATTTTTCCTCCTTATGATTTTAGTGTGGCAAATTGTATGATAACAAACTTTCATACACCTGAATCAACATTGTTGATGATGGTTTGTGCATTTGGCGGATACGATTTGATGATGAAAGCATACAAAGAAGCGATCAAAGAAAAATATCATTTCTATACGTATGGAGATGCAATGTTAATATTATAATTTAATTGTTAGTTGATGGTTAATAGTTGTTGGCGAAAGTGTTCAATAATTATTAACCATCTTTTTTTTAATAAATAGATCATTAAATCTAGTCTGTTGAAAAAATACGTTATCATAGTAGCTGGAGGAACAGGAATACGCATGAACAATGCTGTTCCTAAGCAATTCATGGAGTTGCAGAAAAAACCTGTCCTGATGCATACGATAGAAAAATTCAAGGATTCTATTCCGGACATTAACATTGTTGTTGTTCTTGCGAAACAGCTAAAGGATGATTGGGAAAAACTTTGCATGAAACACAATTTTTCCATTATACATCAATTAATGGATGGCGGAGAAACACGTTATCATTCTGTTAAAAATGGTTTGACGCTTGTTCCCGATGCTTGCGTTGTTGGCATTCATGATGCGGCCCGACCATTGGTGAGTAAAGAAACTATTTTAAAAGCATTTGAAATTGCTGAAAAATTAGGAAATGCAGCTCCTGCCATTCCTTTGAATGAATCGATACGTTTTTTGAAAG
The DNA here is from genome assembly GCA_026391935.1 of Bacteroidota bacterium. Classification (GTDB taxonomy): domain Bacteria; phylum Bacteroidota; class Bacteroidia; order 2-12-FULL-35-15; family 2-12-FULL-35-15; genus 2-12-FULL-35-15. Next base: position 5,116 of record JAPLDC010000226.1, read on the forward strand.
GGAAGGAAAATTGTGCTGTGGACAGAACACAATACTCCATCATTCAAACACCACAATGTTTTCATTCGGATCTGATAAGAAAGGCATTTTTAAAAGCATATAAGCCCGAATTTACTGATGATGCAAGTGTTCTGGAATCTTTCGGAGAAAAAATAAATCTGATCGAAGGGAATCGGGAGAATATAAAAATTACTAATCAGCAAGATCTGATCATCGCGGAAGCGCTTATGCGCTAAACCAGTTTCAGCACTTCTGTCTTCTCAGAGATCATCATTCCATCTACATTTTTTAATAAATTCAGTCCGGGTGTTTTCCCTTTTTCGATGGTGCCTAATTTGTTGAATCCTAAAAGATCGGCACCGTTTTTTGTTGCCCAAGCGAGTAAAATTTGTAACGGAATTTGCGGATAATTTTTTGTGATCGTTTTTAATTCATCAAGAATAGATAATCCCCAATTAGAGGCCAGACTGTCTGTTCCAATGGTCATTGCGGCATTCTCTCGTTTAAATAAATTATAGTCGGGTAATTTATTTTCAATGTAAATATTTGCATTCGGACAAGTACAAAAATAGATTTGAGAGGAGAGATTAAGTTTTATCCAATCAAGATCTTCTTTGGAAGTAAATGTATTATGAACTAACAGTAATTTTGAAGCATTGTTTAAATGAGGCAAGGTTGACATCAAAGAATTTAGCCCTGTTTTACGCATCAGGCTTGGGTTTATTCCCATGGATGTGAATGTGTCGAACATCACACCTGAATTGGAAATAAAGAGCTCACTTTCTCCTTCACTTTCCTGATTATGGATAGATAAAATGCTGTTGTTTTCGAGCGCACGTTGATTTATCAGATCTAATAGGTTCTCCGACATGGTATAGGGAGCATGCGGAACGATTGAGTTTCGGAGATTTAGTTTGGAAAGTTCCGCACTTAATTTTATACCTTTTTCAATTGTTTCTTCCGCTTTTCCGGGATCTATACTGAAGATCTCAATGAACGTATGATAGTCCAGATTGTTTTTTTCTTTTTGCTGAAAAGTACTGTTGTTATTGGAAATATCGCCAACCGCAACAATTCCGTTCTTTTTCATTTCTGCTTCCGCCTTTTCAATTGCATGCTGTATTTCAAGTGTGGTAAATGAAGTCCGTTTATCAATTAATTCTTTGATAAAACCCGTCATTCCGGTTTTTTCAGAAACTTGAGCATGCAGGTGTGACAACTCTAAATGGCAATGTGAATTAATGAATCCAGGGCAAATGATCCCTGAAAAATATTCAATCCCCGATAATTTATCTTCACTTCCTGATTCGATATTTACGATCATTCCCTTATCATCAATGGTAATTACCCCATTTTTAATTGGTTCAGATGAAACCGGAAAAATATGATCAGCAGAAATTTTGCGCATAAATAGTTGGTCTAAAGCACGAAATTACGAAATTATAATCTGCTCGATATATCAATATCTATTTGTAAATTTGTGATTCTGTAAAATGAAAACGAAGAAGGATATACGGGCACTTTCTCTCGAAGAACTAAAAGCCGTTTTTGTAGAAAACGGTGATCAGGCATTTCGGGCAAAGCAAGTACATGAGTGGCTTTGGAAAAAGTCGGCTCGTACATTTGATGAAATGACCAATCTTTCAAAATCCACACGTGAACTGCTGAATACACATTTTATTATCAACGCTGTTGTGGTGGAGGATATGCAGATCAGCAGCGACCGTACGATCAAGAATGCTTTTAAATTATATGATAGCAATATTGTAGAAGGCGTTTTGATTCCGAGTACAACACGTATGACGGCCTGTATCTCTTGTCAGGTTGGTTGTAGTTTATCATGTAAGTTTTGTGCAACCGGTAAATTGGAGCGGTTGAGAAATTTAAATGCCGGAGAAATTTACGATCAGGTTGTTCTGATAAAAAATCAAGCAGAAGAAAAGTACAATGTTCCCTTGACGAATATTGTATATATGGGAATGGGTGAGCCGTTGCTAAATTATCAAAACGTGATGGAGTCCATTCAAAAGATCACTTCTCCGGAAGGTTTGAATATGTCGCCACAACGCATTACTGTTAGTACAGCAGGCGTGTCAAAAATGATAATGAAATTAGGTGATGATGGAGTGAAATTCAATTTAGCATTATCATTGCATGCAGCCAGTGATGAAAAAAGAAATCACATCATGCCGATAAATGAAACAAATACGTTGAATGCTTTGGCAGAAGCATTGAAATATTTTTATGAGAAAACGGGAACCCGTGTTACTTATGAATATATCGCATTCAAAGATTTTAATGATAGCCTGGAGGATGCAAAAGATCTGGCAAAGTTCTGTAAGCACATTCCATGTAAAGTAAATATTATTGAATACAATCCGATCGATGATGGAGAGTTTCAGCAAACAACTTCGGAGCGGTTGGATGCTTTCGCAAATTATCTGGAAAGTAAAAATATTATAGTGAATGTCCGCAGAAGCAGAGGAAAAGATATAGACGCAGCATGTGGACAATTGGCGAATAAGAATAAAGAAGGCTTTGGGATGAGAAAAATGAAAAAGGCGATTTGATACTATACAAGCGCGTGAAATTGATATGACAGTCAACGAAATAAAAGCACCGATTGAAAATGAGATGGCGGAATTTGAATTGAAGTTCAAGTCTTCAATGAAAAGTTCTGTTCCATTACTCGATAAGATAACACGATATATTGTTAAACGAAAAGGAAAACAATTGCGTCCGATGTTTGTTTTTTTATCGGCCAAAGTTGTTGGCGAAATGAACGATTCAACCTACCGGGCAGCTTCACTGATAGAATTATTGCACACAGCTACTTTGGTGCATGATGATGTTGTGGACGATTCAAATGAACGCAGAGGTTTTTTTTCGGTAAATGCACTTTGGAAAAATAAGATCGCTGTATTAGTTGGTGATTTTTTGTTGTCAAGGGGACTGTTGCTTTCGGTAGATAATAAAGATTTTCATTTGTTGGGTCTTGTTTCAAATGCCGTCCGTGAAATGAGTGAAGGGGAATTATTGCAGATCGAGAAAGCGAGAAAACTTGATATTGATGAAGCTGTTTATTTTGACATTATCCGTAAAAAGACGGCTTCTTTGATTGCGTCTTGTTGTGCCTGCGGGGCGGCTTCTGTAACAAAAGATGAACTTGCCATTGAGCAGATGCGTGCTTTTGGTGAAGCTGTTGGCATTGCGTTTCAGATAAAAGATGACTTGTTTGATT
>JAPLDC010000437.1 GCA_026391935.1 Bacteroidota bacterium
GCTCTTGTTAAAGGAAAAACTCCTGTTCTTGCAAAAGATACTGCTAAAAAAGCTGCCTCTACTTCATTGGCTGATCAGCTTGGAAATGCTAAGAAAGACTCTGCTGCAGTCACTGCAACAACCGCTGCTGATTCAGCAAAAAAATTAAGAATGGAGAATCCATTATTCTCTTTAATGAATCCTTCTTATAAATACAATGAAAAAAATGAGATCCAGGGTTTAGGGGAAGGTCCTGTTGTAGGATACGCTTTAATTACTGATACTGCTAAAATTGGCGAGTATTTACGCATGCCAAAGATCAGAACATTGTTTAAGCCATATACACGTTTCTTCTGGACGTTCAAAACATCTGATAAGGCTGAAAAAGTATTAATGTTATTGGCGATGGATGGTTCCATTACCAGAGGTGCTGCTCCGTTATCCGGTGATATCATTACCGATGCACGTGTTGTATTTGATCAATCAAGCGGCGGTTCTCCTAATATTTCGATGACAATGAATACCGATGCAGCAAATATTTGGAAAAAATTAACGCGTGATAATGTCGGGAAATGTGTGGCTATCGTCTTAGATAATAGCGTTTATTCATATCCGGTTATCAATGGAGAAATTGCTGGTGGTTCTACTTCCATTACGGGACATTTTACAATGGCGGAAGCAACCGATTTAGTTACGATCCTGAAAGCCGGTAAATTACCTGCTCCTGCTCGTATTGTTGCGGAAGAAACTGTTGGTCCTGTATTAGGTGCTGAAGCAATTTCAAAAGGTTTTTTCTCTACTATTATAGCATTACTATTAGTATTTGTATTTATGGTCTTATATTATAGCAAAGCTGGTTTAGTAGCTGATTTTGCCATGATCATCAACAACTTCTTTGTAATTGGAATTCTTGCCTCTTTTGGTGCAGTATTAACATTGCCAGGAATTGCCGGTATCGTTTTAACGATCGCCATGTCAGTGGATGCCAACATTTTGATCTTCGAGCGTGTGCGTGAAGAGTTGAATATGGGCAAGGCGGTTGCTGTTTCTATTAAAGAAGGTTATAGAAATGCGATGTCCTCCGTGATCGATTCACATATTACAGGTTTATTATTAGGTATTATCTTATATGTATTCGGTACAGGACCAATTCAAGGCTTTGCTACTACGTTGATCATTGGTATTGTTTCTTCTTTATTCTGTGCGATATTTATTACCCGTTTGGTGTTTGACCGCTGGTTAGGAAAAAATAAAGAAATTACATTTGGTAATAAATATACCGCTCACGCATTTAAAAATATCAATATCAACTTCGTAGGAAAAAGAAAATGGTATTATGTATTTTCTTCCTTAGTAATTGCTGCAGGTGTTTTCTCATACGTTCATAAAGGTGGCTTTAGTTTAGGTGTAGATTTTAAAGGTGGACGTTCTTATGTGGTTCGTTTTGATAATCCAAAAACAACGGAGGATATCCGTAAAGCATTAACAGTAAGTTTTGGTGATGCTCCTGAAGTAAAAACATATGGTGAAGGAGGCTCACAGGTTCGTATCACAACTACTTATTTAATTGAAGACGCATCAGAAAATGCGGAAGGTGCAGTGGAAGCGAAGTTGAATGAAGGATTGTCTACCTTGAAAGAAAAATATCAAGTGATGAGCTCTCAGAAAGTGGGAGAAACTGTTTCGCGTGATATTAAAACAAAAGCTATCTGGGCAGTATTATTGTCCTGTTTAGTGATGTTTATCTTCATCTTTATCCGATTCAAAAAATGGCAGTATGGTTTGGGTGCCGTAGTGGCCTTGTTCCATGATGTGTTCATCGTATTGTCGGTATACTCAATATTTGACGGTGTCTTGCCTTTCTCATTAGAGATCACTCAGGATTTTATCGCCGCAATTTTAACGGTAATGAGTTATTCGATGGTGGATTCAGTAGTTGTGTTTGACCGTATTCGTGAATACTTGACAGAACGTAATAAAGCGGATCTTGATAAGAACGAACGCGTGAAAGTAATCAACTATGCATTGAACAGTACATTAAGTCGTACAATCAATACTGCCTTGACGATTTTCTTTGTAATGATGGCGATCTTTATTTTCGGTGGAGAAACGATCAAGGGCTTTGCATTCGCATTGTTGATCGGTATCGCGATCGGAACCTATTCTTCGATCTGTATTGCTACTCCAATTGTAATTGATCTTGAAAGAGAAAAGCCTGACGCTGCAAAAAAAGATTAATTGTTAAATAATATTAAAAAAAACCGCTGAAGAAATTTGGCGGTTTTTTTTATTCCCCAACAATAACGTGTTGGTAAAGCTATTAATCAAGATGTTTTCAATGAATCCAATTCTTGTAATCTTTTTTTTCGAGAGAGGAGTGTCTTTTGTTGAAGTGTCATGAAACAAATAATTATGTAACTTTGTAACATAAATATTTTCGCTGTTGGTCTTTCAGCCTGCAACTAAATAAGTAACAAAAATTCATGCTCAATTCAATTTTTTTATTTTTAAATCTTGGTGGTGGTGAAATTTTCATTGTTGTCCTTGTAGTCATCATGTTTTTCGGCTCCGATAAATTACCAGGAATAGCGAAGGGCCTTGGAAAAGGGTTAAGGGAATTGAATGATGCGAAAGCTCAAATTGAAAATGAGATTTCTAAAAGCACGCAAGGCTTCCGGGATGAATTAGAAAAACATACTTCAGAAATTCAATCAGAAATTACCAAAGCTGGCGAAGGGATGAAGCGGCAAATAGAAGATGCAGCAAAAACTGTTGAGGTGGAAGGAAAAGCTTTAGAGGATACCACAAAATAATATCAAGTATCCTAGTATCAGGAATTAAAATAAAACGTCTTCGCAAAATTGCGGAGACGTTTTTTTATTTTAGTCGTGGAAAAATACTTTTTTTCATTGAGGAAATTCGCCATTATATAAGGGGGCGATTTTTTGTTCAATTTCCATTTATTTAAATTCTTTCCCAAAACGCTTATTTATACTTCTTTTTTGAAATTTAATTCATAATTCACAATTTTTTAGGGGGTGTTAATAAAAAATAATCATAATATTTGACTTCACCCCCTACTTTTTTCTACTTTTGTCTCGAAAAATTGATTTTCTGAACAAAAACGTATAAATTCTTAATTATAAATCCTTAAATCCTCAATCAAAATGGCCTTTCACAGATTTAAAGCATTAGAAACAGTACTTTCAAGAGTACCTCTTGACGTTCACATGCCAAACAACAAAGTATCAGAATTTTTTGGTGAAAATGTTTTCGGCATTGATGCCATGAGAGAATATCTTTCGGAAGAAGGATTTAATAGCGTTATGGCAGCAATGGAACAAGGAACCCAAATTGATAGAAAGATGGCTGACCAAGTCGCAGCATCTATGAAATCATGGGCAAATATTAAAGGTGCGACACATTATACACATTGGTTTCAACCTTTGACCGGTACAACTGCGGAAAAACATGATGCTTTTTTTGAACCTACAGAAGGAGGAAGAGCAATTGAGCGTTTCGGAGGCGGACAATTAGTTCAGCAAGAGCCCGATGCATCTTCATTCCCGAATGGTGGAATCCGTAATACTTTTGAGGCGCGCGGTTATACTGCTTGGGACCCTACTTCTCCCGCTTTCGTTATTGGAAAAACATTATGTATTCCAACCATCTTTGTTTCCTATACTGGTGAGGCATTGGATTTTAAAACGCCTTTATTAAAAGCATTATCTGCTATCGATAAAGCAGCAGTTGATGTTTGCCAGTATTTCGATAAAAATGTAACCAAAGTAAATGCGACATTAGGCTGGGAACAAGAATATTTTTTAGTGGATGATGCTTTATTTAATGCACGCCCCGATCTTGCTATGACAGGTCGTGCTTTATTCGGACATATCCCTGCAAAAGGACAACAGCTGGATGATCATTATTTTGGTTCTATTCCGGATCGCGCTACTGCTTTTATGCGTGATTTTGAGATTGAATCTTTGAAATTAGGTATTCCGATCAAGACACGCCACAACGAAGTTGCACCCAACCAATTTGAGTGTGCTCCTGTTTTTGAAGAGTGTAATTTGGCCGTTGACCACAATCAATTGTTAATGGATGTGATGGAGAAAGTTGCCCGCAGACACAATTTTAGAGTACTGTTGCACGAGAAGCCTTACGCCGGCGTGAATGGCAGCGGTAAACACAATAACTGGAGTTTGAGCACCAATACAGGGAAAAATTTGTTGAGTCCGGGTAAAACACCGAAAACGAATTTGCAATTCTTGACTTTCTTTATCAATACAGTTAAAGCAGTTCACGATAATGCCGATCTGTTGCGCGCATGCATCGCAACAGCGAATAACGATCATCGTTTGGGAGCAAATGAAGCGCCTCCTGCAATTGTTTCTGTTTTCCTTGGAACACAACTTTCCAATGTATTGGATGAGTTGGAAACAAAAGTAAAATCAGGAAAGATGAGTCCGGATGAAAAGACAGCTCTGAAGTTAGGTATCGGTAAGATACCTGATATATTATTGGATAATACTGATAGAAATAGAACCTCTCCATTCGCTTTTACAGGAAATAAATTTGAATTCCGTGCTGTAGGATCTTCTCAGAATTGTGCCGGTCCGATGACAGTATTAAATGCGATTATGGCTGATCAATTAGTGAAATTCAAAAAAGATGTGGATGCATTGATCGCAAAAGGAGTTGAGAAAGATGAAGCAATATTCCAGGTTTTGAGACAATGTATTGTTGAATCGAAAAAAATTCGTTTCGAAGGAAATGGTTATGGTGAGGAATGGGTGAAAGAGGCAGAAAAGAGAGGACTTTCAAACATTAAGACAACACCATTGGCATTGGGGGCTTTTGTTTCCAAACAAACCATGGGACTTTTTGAAAGAAATAATATTATGAGTGAGCGCGAGCAGCATGCTCGTTACGATATTTATCTTGAAACCTATACAAAAAAGATTCAGATAGAATCACGTGTAATGGCTGATCTTGCTTTTAATCATATCATTCCTACTGCAATTAAATATCAAAGTTTGCTGATAGAAAATGTTAGAGGCTTGAAGGATATTATGAATGCTGCTGATTTTAAGAAAAGTGCACAAATTCAAATGGAAATGATTGTTGAGATTTCAGAACATATCAATACCATCAAAACAAAGGTAGATGAGATGACTGAAGCCCGCAAAAAAGCAAATGCAATTAATGACGTAAAAAAGCAAGCAATTGAATATTGTGAAAAGGTGAAATCATATTTCGAAGTGATTCGTTATCATGTAGATAAGCTAGAAATATTAGTAGATGACGAAAGCTGGCCATTGCCAAAATATCGCGAATTATTGTTCACGAAATAACATAAAAAAAGGTTAGATATCCTTGTTAAAAGCAATTTTGGCGAGGATATCTAGCTTTAAAGGGGGGATTATAAAATAAAATAGACATAAAAAGAATTTTTTTGTTCCAAATATTTATTTATTTTAGCACCCACTAATACGTAAAACCCAAAAATCGATTATGAAGATAATTACAAAATTAACTGCAATTTTAGCTCTTACTCTCTTATTTTCAGCTTCCGCTTTTGCTCAGAAAAATTTTATGGCTGATGCAAAAAAAGCATTTGAAAGTCAGGAATACTTCAACTCCATCGAGCTATACAAAAAAGCATATACAAAGGCGAAAAAGAAGGAAGACAAGGCTTTTATCGTATTCAGAACAGCAGAGTGTTACCGTTTGATCGGCGACAATAAACAAGCAGAAGCTTGGTATCTTAAAGCTATCAAAGCAAATTATACTGATCCGAAAGCAAAATTGTATTTGGCAGATGCTAAAAAAGCATTGGAAAAATATAACGAAGCATTGATCGAGTATAACAACTATAAAAAAGAAGTTCCTTCTGATCCTCGTGGTGAAGATGGAGCAAAATCATGTGAGTTGGCTCAAAAATGGAAAGATGCCCCAACTCGTTATAAAGTAGATAATATTGCTTTATTGAATACAAAGGATCCTGATTTTGCACCTTCGTATGCAGATAAAAAATATAATAAGATTTATTTCACATCGATGCGTCCGGGAGTTATTGGATCTGCAATTGATGGCACAAATGGTGAAAACTATAGTGACATTTTTGAAGCAATGATGGATAAGAACGGGAAATGGAATACTCCAACATCTCTTCCTGAGCCAGTGAATACAAAAGATAATGAAGGTTTAAGTAGTGTTACGAAAAAAGGTGATGTGATTTACTTTACTCGTTGTATTGTTGACAAGAAAAATGTTACTTACAATCAAATTTGGTCAGCTTCTAAAAAGAGTGCTGGTTGGGGAGATCCTGTTAAAATGGCATTTTGTATCGATACAATAAAATATGCTACTCCTTGTATCTCTGCGGATGGAATGACATTATTCTTCTCTTCTAATATGCCTGGTGGACAAGGTGAAAATGATATCTGGATGGTGAAATATGAGAAGAAAGGTGCTAAATGGGGGAATCCTATTAACCTTGGTACAGCTATCAATACTCCTGGTAACGATGTTTATCCGTTCATCCACGAAGATGGTACTTTATATTTCTCTTCAACAGGTCACTTAGGAATGGGTGGTTTGGATATCTTCAAAGCGGAGAAAAAAGGTGAAGACCAATGGGGTAACGTTACAAATATGAAATACCCGATCAACTCAGCTGGTGATGATTTCGGTATTATTTTCGAAGGTAAAAAAGAAAGAGGTTATCTTTCTTCGAACCGTGAAGGAACAAAAGGTGCTGATGATATCTGGTCATTCGTTCTTCCTCCATTGTTGTTTACTATTGAAGGTGTTGTTTCAGATTGTTTATACAAAGAAGTAATTCCTGGTGTGACAGTAAAATTAGTAGGTTCTGACGGATCTTCTGTTGAAACAAAAACAGATGCTGCAGGTTACTACAAATTTGCTGAAAATGGAACTGCTCGTTATGTGATCCCAAATACTTCTTATGTAATTACTACGCAGGTTGGACCTGATGTTAAAACGACACAAGCTGCATTAGGGTTTTTGAACGGTTCTGATAAAGTGAAAGAAACTACTGTTGGTGTTGAAGAAGCGAAGATCTTCAAACATGATTTTTGTTTAGCTCCTATCAAAAAAGAAATGCGTTTCCCTGATGTATTATACGATTTAGGTAAAGCCGATTTGAGACCTGAATCTCAGGATTCATTGAATTTCCTTTATCAGACGTTGATCGATAACCCGAACATCACTATTGAATTAAGTTCTCATACGGATTATAGAGGTAGCGATCCTGCAAATCAGAAATTATCTGAAGCACGTGCTAAGTCTTGTGTTGACTATCTTGTTTCAAAAGGAATTCCTGCTGCTCGTATGACCCCAAAAGGTTATGGAGAGAAAAGTCCTTTAGAAGTTGATATTGAACCAGACGGAAAAGTTGATTATACATTATCTGAAGCATATATCAATAAAACAACGAAAGGGCAACCGAAAGAAGTATTCGAGGCATTGATGCAGAAGAACAGACGTACTGTATTTAAAGTGTTACGTAAGGACTTTGTTGATCCTAATGCACCTAAAGATGTTCCTGTAATTGCTCCTGTTGTTCCTAAAACAGAAGGCGAAGACGAAGAAGAAAAATAAATTCTTATTATAGAATAAATAAAAAACATCCCGTACTTTTACGGGATGTTTTTATTTAAAATGGCCCCGCCATTTAAAATGGCCCCGACCTTATAGTAGGGAAAACAAAAATGACAGATAACAGATACAATCAACGTGGCGTTTCCGCATCCAAAGAAGATGTGCACAAAGCCATTTCTAAGATCGACAAAGGACTTTTCCCGAAAGCGTTTTGTAAAATTGTCCCCGACTATTTAAGTGGTGATGAAAATTACTGCATCGTAATGCATGCAGATGGTGCCGGCACAAAATCTTCTTTAGCATATACTTATTGGAAAGAAACAGGAGATATCTCCGTTTGGAAAGGTATCGCTCAGGATGCCATTGTTATGAATACAGATGACCTTCTTTGTGTTGGAGCAATTGATAATATATTATTGTCATCTACTATAGGAAGGAATAAAAATAATATCCCCGCTGAAGTCCTATCTGTTATCATTAATGGAACGGAGGAAGTATTACAGCAACTTAGAGATTTTGGAATTGGTATATATTCCACCGGTGGAGAAACGGCTGATGTAGGTGATCTTGTTCGAACGATTATTGTTGATTCAACAGTTGTTTGCCGGATGAAACGCACTGATGTGATCGATAATGCAACTATACAACCCGGTGATGTGATCATTGGATTGTCGTCATCCGGAAAAGCGAATTATGAAACAGAATACAATGGCGGAATGGGGAGCAACGGTTTGACATCTGCCCGTCATGATGTTTTTGAAAAATCAGTATCAAAAAAATATCCTGAAAGTTATGATGCAGCTGTACCTGAAGATTTGGTTTACAGCGGCAAAATTAAATTGACCGATAAAATAAATGTTGGCTCAGAAGAAGTAACAGCGGGTAAATTAGTTTTGTCTCCGACACGTACATACGCGCCGATCATAAAAAAAATAATTGACGATCACCGTTCTGATATTCATGGAATGGTACATTGCAGTGGTGGTGCACAAACAAAGGTTTTGCATTTTGTAGATAATGTACATATTATTAAAGACAATTTATTTCCTATTCCTCCTTTGTTTAAATTGATTCAAGAACAAAGTGCTACCGACTGGAAAGAAATGTACAAAGTTTTTAATATGGGACATCGCATGGAATTATATGTTCCCAAATCTATTGCGGATGATATCATTGCTATTTCTAAATCATTTGGTGTGGATGCACAAATTGTAGGCAGAGTGGAAGCATCAACAAAAAAACAGTTAACGATCATTTCCGAAAACGGAACTTACGAATATTAGTGGCGAGACAAATATATTTAGTTAAGTGGTTAAACATAGTACTTCGTATGCACTTGACTCCACTCAGTGTAACAACACGATTATCAGTCTGAGCGGAGTCGAAGACTTTAATTAATACTATTCTTAACATGTTTTTTTTGTACTTTCGCAACTCATAATTCATAACTTATAACTATTTAAATAAAGTGTTAGAAAAATTAGCTGCCATAAAAAGACGTTGGGAAGAGGTTGAACAGAAACTGTCGGATCCCAAAGTAATTGGCGATATGAAGGAATTTAAAAAATTCAATAAAGAATATAAAGATCTCACATTGGTTGTAAATGCTTACCACGAATACAAAAATGTAGTTGAGAATATCGAGTTCAATAAAAGCGTTTTTGCCAACGAAAAAGATGATGAGATGAAAGAGATGGCGAAGATGGATATGGAAGAACTTCTTCCAAAAAAGGAACAGATGGAAAATGATATTCGCCAAATGCTTGTCCCTAAAGATCCTGAGGATGCTCGTAATGCCGTAATGGAAATCCGTGCAGGTACAGGTGGTGATGAAGCGAGTATTTTTGCTGGTGATCTTTTCAGAATGTATTGTCGTTATTTTGATGAAAAAGGCTTAAAGTATGAAGTGGTTGATTCCAACGATGGAACAATGGGTGGATTCAAAGAAGTTATTATCAAGATCACTTCAGATAATGCTTATGGAATGTTGAAGTTTGAAGCTGGTGTGCATCGTGTTCAGCGTGTTCCGTTGACAGAAACGATGGGACGTGTTCATACTTCTGCAGCTTCAGTTTTGGTTATGCCTGAGGCAGATGAAGTGGATGTTGTTTTAAATCCCGGTGATATTGAAATGCAAACATCCCGCTCCGGTGGTGCTGGTGGACAGAACGTAAATAAGGTAGAAACAAAAGTGCAGTTGACGCATAAACCAACAGGTATTGTTGTAGTTTGTCAGCAAGATCGTTCTCAACTAGGAAATCGTGAGATAGCCATGCAGATGTTGCGTACCAAATTGTATGATATCGAAATGACAAAACATTTGGATCTTATTTCTAAACGCAGAAAAACAATTGTTGCAACGGGTGATCGTTCCGAAAAGATCAGAACCTATAATTATCCACAGAATAGAATTACGGATCATCGTATTAATATGACACTGTATAATCTTACAGATTTTATGGACGGCAAAATTCAAAATATGATCGATGCACTTCAATTGGCTGAGAATTCAGAACGATTGAAAGAAGGTGGTGTTGGGGTTTAATTTGAAAATTTGGAAATGTTTCAATTTTGAAATGAATACAAAGTACTAAAATTAATATTTGCAAACCAATTAATTCCCCCTTTGTAAAGCAGGGTTGTGTAATTTTGAAATGTTTCAATTTTGAAATGAATACAAAGTACTAAAATTAATATTTGTAAACTAATTAATTCCCCTCTTGAGAGGGGTAGGGGTGTGTAAAATATTATTCACAACTAAAATTAATACTAGTTGCTATAAACATCAAATAAAACAAATTCAATTCCCTCATTGTAAAAGGGACTAGTGGTATCAAATGACAAGAACAGAACTTTTCGAAAACATAAAAAAGAAAAAAAGCTTTCTATGCGTTGGCTTAGATTCTGATATTACCAAAATTCCTCAACATCTTTTAAAATCAGAAGATCCAATTTTTGAATTCAATAAACAGCTCATTGATGCAACGAAAGATTTTTGTGTTTCTTATAAACCGAACATGGCCTTTTATGAAACACAAGGTGCTAAAGGCTGGATCAGTATAGAAAGAACGATCAAGTATATCAATCAAACGTGTCCGGATATTTTTACAATTGCCGATGCAAAACGTGGTGATATAGGCAACACATCCAAGATGTATGCAAAAGCATTTTTGGAGAATTTAAATTTTGACTCCATCACTGTTGCTCCATATATGGGCGAAGATAGTGTTACACCTTTTTTGGAATACAAAAATAAATGGGTGATCCTTTTAGCATTGACGTCCAATTCCGGAGCTTCAGACTTTCAACTGACGGAGATGTTGTCCCCCTCTGGAGGGGGCAGGGGGAGGAATTTTGAGAATGTTCTTGAAATTTCCAAATCCTGGTCAAGTCCCGATAACATGATGTATGTTGTTGGTGCAACAAAAGCAGAAATGCTTTCTGATATCCGAAAGATTGTTCCTGATAGTTTTTTGCTGGTACCCGGTGTTGGCGCTCAAGGCGGAAGTCTTAGTGATGTTGCTAAATTCGGAATGAATAAACAATGTGGTTTATTAGTAAACTCATCGCGCGGAATTATTTATGCAAGTACTGGCGAAAATTTTGCTGAAAAAGCAAGAGAAGAAGCGATGAAATTGCAAAAAGAAATGGAAGTGTTGCTGGAGCTTTATTTATAAAAATTTCACTCCAATTTTAAATCCAGCTGACCAATTTGGTATACGATACTATTATCTGACAAAGCAGATTTTTATATTGAATCTTGAAATTCGATTCTTGAAATAAAATTCTCTTTTTTCTAAAGGAAATAAATTTAGTATACGAATATAAGACAGTTTTTGCTTCCGACTCCTAATTTTTATCTGATTTGATTTTTAGCACCTTGATTTTATCTGTTATTTTCGCTCCTATATTCAGTATATAATTATGACCGAAGAATTCCTTCACCACATCTGGAAATTCAGATTGTTTGATCAGCTGGAGCTGAAAACCACCAAAGGAGATCAGGTAATAATAGAAAAACCCGGAGAGCATAATTTTGATGCCGGCCCCGATTTTTTTAATGGTAAAATAAAAGTCGGTGATACGTTATGGGCTGGTAATATTGAAGTTCATATTAATGCCAGCGACTGGAAAAAACATTTTCACCAAAATGACAAAGCATACGATAATATTATTTTACATGTTGTAAATAATGCGGATATAAATTTGTTTCGGAGCTCCGGAGAAGAAATTCCGACCATAGAAATTAAAAGCCGCATTCATGAAAAGTTATTTCAAAAGTACCTCAGTTTTAAATCCAGCAACGATTGGATCCCTTGTGAAAAACAAATCTCAACAGTGCCGAAAGTAATTATCAATGGCACCTTGGACAAGCTTTTATTGGAACGGTTAGAACGTAAATCGGGATCTATTTTAAATAGTTTGGAACAAAACAATACTAATTGGGAAGAAACATTTTATCATCAACTTGCCCGTAATTTTGGATTTAAAACCAATGCAGAACCTTTTGAGTTGCTGGCAAAATCATTGCCTTCCAACTTTTTGGGAAAACATAAAAGTAGTTTGTTACAAATTGAAGCCTTATTATTCGGACAAGCAGGAATGTTAGCCGAACATTTTGAAGAAAAATATCCTCAACAACTTCAAAATGAATATGTCTTTTTGAAACAAAAATTTAAGTTGATCCCCATAGAAAAACATTTATGGAAATATTTACGCTTACGTCCGGTCAATTTCCCTAATATCCGAATTGCTCAATTTGCAAACCTGATTTTTTATTCAAGTCATTTGTTTTCAAAAATAGTAGAACTGGAAAATCCGGCTGAGCTCCGGAAATTAATGAATGTGTCAGTTTCAGAATATTGGGAAACACATTTTGTTTTCGATAAAAAAGCATTAAAAAGATCAAAACATTTAGGCGTGGAAGCAATAGATAATATTATTATTAATACGATTGTGCCATTTTTGTTTGTTTATGGGAAACAAAAGGATGATGACAGATTCATCAATCGAGCATTATTATTTTTGGATCAAACTACCGGTGAAAGAAACTCAATTGTTCATAAATGGAGATCCTTGAACATTTCAGTGGAATCAGCTCATTCCACCCAAGCCTTGTTGCAACTAAAGACGGAGTATTGTACCAACAAAAAATGTTTAAACTGTTCTATAGGCAATTATTTACTAAAAAATTCTTAATTTTATGCTGATAAAACTATTCCAATATGATAAAAAGTACTCAAACGTGGTTCGAAACACGCGCATTTGGTGTTTGTGAATGGTGGGGCAAAAAGCTCGGAATCAATTCTACTAAGATCCGTATGTATTTTATTTATTTATCCTTCTTCACTGTTGGGTCTCCTGTGATTGTATATTTTATCATGGCTTTTATTTTGGAACACAAAGAGTTTTTTAAACCTTTTAAAAGTAAACGCAGAAGTGTTTGGGATCTGTAACGTTTTTTTTTCTGTAAATTCCTAAATCTGTAAACGCATATAAATTCCTTATCCTTAAGCAGTGCTCTTCAATCGTCAATTTTCTAAAATTTACATTGCAATCGGCCTTTTATTTCTGATCATATGTATTGGAATTACAGGGTTTATGGTAATTGAGAATTATGGGTTTTTGGATGCTTTTTACATGACTGTAATTACCGTTGCAACAGTTGGTTTTCAGGAGGTTCATCCTTTGGGCCCTGCCGGAAGATTGTTTACAGCCTTTTTAATTATCATTAGTTTCGGTACATTTGCTTATGCCGTTTCTTCAATTACAAAATATATTTCAGAAGGAGAATTTAAAGATTATTTTAAAAATAAGAAAGTGAATACAGCAATTGGAAAACTAGAAAATCATGTGATTGTTTGCGGTTTCGGAAGAAATGGTAAACAAGCGGCTCATGTATTAAAAAAACACAATACGCGTTTTGTGGTCATTGAACAAAAGAAGGATATTGTTGCAGCCATTAATCATCAATATGCGGACCTTGTAATGGAAGGCGATGCAACATTAGATGAGGTGCTTCTGCGAGCAGGGATTTTAAAAGCGAAAGCCCTGATCACAACGTTGCCTATTGATGCCGATAATTTATTCATCGTGCTTTCTGCGCGTACCTTAAATCCGAAATTCACGATCATTAGCAGAGCTTCGGAAGATAATTCAGATAAAAAATTAAAGATCGCTGGTGCTAACAATGTCATCATGCCCGATAAATTAGGAGGCGCACACATGGCCTCCTTGGTTATGAAACCTGATGTTATGGAGTTTGTGGATTATATTGCCGGCCAGGGTGGTGACAATATCCGGTTGGAAGAAATTACGTTTGAAAATTTGCCGGAGGTTTACCAAAATAAAACAATTCGTGATCTGGAAGTGAGAAACAAATCCGGTGCTAATATTATCGGATTTAAAACCGCTCAGGGCGAATATGTGATTAACCCTAGCGCGGATACAAAAATAATCCCTGATGCAAAATTATTTGTGTTGGGCACTTCGGATCAGATCAGTAAACTGAAGGAATTGTTTGCGCAATAGATTTGACTTTTTTTGCTTTCAATTTGTTTTTTTGTGAATCTTCGACTCCTAAATTTCTACTTGATAGAAGGTTAATTTTACAAAAAAATTTACAAATGGAATATATCTGTTTGTTTTGAAAACTGATAATGGAATCATTGAAAAACAAAAAATAATTGTTGCAAAATAATGAAGTTAAGTTTTAATATATTATTATTTATTTGTGCATTTACTTATAGAGTAGATGCACAAGTTTATTTTAATAAAATATATCCTTATGGTACCATGGTTGCAAATGCTACTTCAGTTATTGAAATAGATACAGGAGGATATTTATTTCCAAACTGCACTTTTGGATCATATAATTCATTATTAATTAGTCGAATTAATTCAAATGGGGACACATTGTTTACTAAAGAATATGTTAAGCCATTTTATTCATATAGTACAGGAACCTCAAATTCGATAATTCATACATATGATAACAACTATGTTTTTAGCGGATCTATTAAAGACACTTTAAATAATAGAAATGCATTAATAATTAAAATAAATTCAAATGGTGATACTATATGGACAAGATCATATGGGGGAGCAAATTTTGATAATTCCAATATAGTTTGTCAAACACCTGATAGTGGCTTTGTTTTAATGGGAGTAACTCAAAGTTATAGTGCTGGACCTGCATCTGATTTTTATTTAATTAAGACGGACAAAAATGGAACATTTCAATGGCAAAAAGTATATGGAACAACTTTAGCAGAAGATTGTGTTTCCGGACAAATTACTTTAGATGGTGGATTTATTTTGTCGGGACATCGAAATAACCAATTGCATATTGTCAAAACAGATAATAATGGAAATTTTAAGTGGGAAAAAGTTTATTCAGGGACAGCAGGGCAAGGGTTTGTAAAACAATTATTAGATAGCACATATATTTTAGTTGGAGCAAAAGCAATTGCAGGTTTGGGATATCAGGCATATATTGCGAAACTCACAAAATCAGGTGTTGTAATTTGGGAAAAAACATATGGTGGTGGTGGCGATGAACAGTTTTTTGCTGTACCAATAATATTGAACGATGGAAGTATCATTTGCTCTGGAATTAGTACTTTTGGAAATGTTGTCGGTCTTTTAATTAAGACCGACAGTTCTGGTAATCAACAATGGTTAAGAACCTATTACAATAATTTTACTATTGACAATTATTTTTATGATGTAAAGCACACTTTAGATAATGGGTATATTATGAGTGGATTTACTAACCATGGCTGGTTGGTAAAAGTAGACAGCAATGGATGTGAAATAGCCAATTGTAATGTAGGAATAGATGAGTTTCAAAGTATACTTCCAATGTTCAACGTTTTTCCAAACCCTGCTAGGAATGAAATTAACCTATTAATAGAAGGTGAAAATATTAATGATTTTGAAATTACTATAATAAATGTTTTTGGTGAAAAAGAAAAAGTATACAAAGGCAATTCAACAATAAATATTTCATATTTAGAATCCGGGGTTTATTTTATTACAGCTATAAGTAAAGATGGAAAATGTCGTTTGTCAGAGAAATTTATTAAAGAGTAAATTATGAAAAAAAT
>JAPLDC010000017.1 GCA_026391935.1 Bacteroidota bacterium
GATTTTTAAAATTTTTTATCAGTTCACTTGGAAAAATAAAATAGTTTAAAAAATTGATAATGATTTCAAAACTTACACACAAAGGAAGAACATATACGCTTGATTTGAGCATGCCCATCGATATTTCCATTCCACTTAGAACAGGAATAGAAAATGTAAATGCCTGGTACTCGAATCCTGTTACAATTGAGCCGGTCCGGATGGGTGATTGGGTGGGTGATGTGAAACTTGGTGGTTCTGTCAACTTTAGGAATATCATGTTCAATCCACATGGAAATGGTACACATACTGAATGTGTCGGACATATCAGTAAAGAAGATTATTCGATCAACCAAACATTGAAAAAATTCTTTTTTATTGCCGAAGTTATTACTATCCAACCGGAAGAAACTGCTGATGGAGATAAAATAATTACTCAAAAACAAGTTGAAAATTGTTTGGGAAATATACGGCCTGAAGCTATTGTGATCCGCACTTTGGAAAATGATAAATCAAAAATTAATAAGCAGTATTCGAATACAAATCCTCCCTATTTACATTGTGATGCCGCTGCATTAATTGATGAATATGGTATAGACCATTTGTTAATAGACTTACCATCTGTTGATAAAGAAGTTGATGGCGGAAAATTATTGGCGCATCATGCATTTTGGCAATATCCACATAATACCAGGCTGGAAAGAAGTATAACTGAAATGATCTATGTTCCGGATACAATTTCGGATGGAACTTATTTATTGAATATTCAAATTGCAAGTTTTGAAAATGACGCTTCACCCAGTAAACCATTGTTGTTTCAGTTGAGTGAGTCCGTTTAAAATAACCCTTCTAAAAACTTCGACTCCGTTCATGCCGACAAACTGTTTGTCATGCTGAGCGGAGTCGAAAGTTGATCTAATCTAAACTAAACTATCTTTACATTGCAATAGTAACACCTACTGTGAACGGATAAACTTGTGGTCCTTTGTCTTTTTTGAATAATCTGTTCAATCCGTAATCTGCAAAAAGTGTCACATTGTTATATCCAATTCTTGCAACTGCGCTGTAGCGGAATGGTTCAAGGTTGTAATCGTCTTTGTGTTTTAATTCATATTCCACATTGTTTATTTCATATTTCTGTTTTGTAACGGAACCTATTCTGTATGCCAACTCTGCACCAACAGCAATATGGAAATTTTTATTTGCATTCTTGCTTGTATTGAATTCCAGCATCAAAGGGATTTTGATATAACATACATTCAATTTGTTTTTCTTATAATCGATTGTAGAGTCTGTTCTTGCCGCTAAATAAGTTGTGTCTCCATTTAAAGTGATGCTGTTTTGAAAGGCATAATGATTAAAATCGAAACCAAAACCTGTGACAAGATTTACATAATTTTTATAGATGTGAAAATCTTTTTCAAAGAGGTTTAATCCAAATTGTATTGATTTTGCATAATCCAATTCAAGGAAATTTGCATTGGAAGGAAGTGTAATACTGTTTTTGTAGTCCATCATTCCATTCACTCCAATTTCCAATCCGTTCCAATGTTCAAAATCTTTATTGAAATTTTTGACAGAATCTTTTTTAGTATATCTGTCATGATGTTCATCATAATCTCCATCACCGATGATCATGTATTTTTTATTTCCTAATTTGAATTTTGTGGTGTCGCTGGCTGTTTCTTCTCCTGTTCCACTTTTGCTTTCTCGGACAGAACCTGCACCGCTGATGTTGACTTTACGGTCTTCCGGATTTCCTTTATATATAATTGAACCTGCACCTGAAATATCTGCATCAAGACTTTGAATTGCATTTACTTTTGCGTCGCCTGCTCCAGAAACTTTTGCGGTAATTTTGTTAGCTTCTAAATTCGAAGCTTTTAAATCACCTGCTCCTGAAACAGTTGCATCAAATGTTTGAGTGCTTCCTTTTAGGGTAACATCTCCTGCACCGCTGATATTCGTGGTAATATCATTTGCTTTTACGTCAAGATGAATATCGCCGGCTCCGTTTGAACGAAGGTTTAATTTGTCACAATTTAATTGGTTTTCGCTTTTTACATCTGATGAGCCAGAAACATCGATACTTGATAAAGATTTAATTGAAATTGCAATTGAAATATCATCATTGTCTTTAAAATTACCATCTGTAGAAATGACCAATACGCCTTCTTTTACTTCTGTTTTAATTTTAGATTGTACTGCTTCCGGTGCATTTACTTTTACTGTATTGGCATCACTTTGAGTAATGTTGATCTTATAGGAGTCTCCGACCTTAATTCCGGTGAAGTCGCCAACGGTTCTTGTCTGTTGCGCTGAGGCTGTGAAGCAGGAAAAGGTACTTAGTATCGCTATTCCAATGATCTTTGTTTTTATAGTGTTCATGGTTTTGGTTTTTCTATGTTTTGAATGTGACGATTGATTTATGCTCAAAGTTACAGTGCTTAATTTTTGTTTTTCTTATTGATTTTGGGTAGGACGTCATGTTTCCAATAAAGTTACATTTCCCTCAGTTTTTTTTAATTTAAATTCATTTTTTTAAAGCAACCATTATTGGTATAGAAGCATCTTTGAATTATTAACAAAACCTTGTGTATAAGAGTTTTTGACAATTTTTATATTTGAAGTATTTGTGCCATATTTGTAGGGAAATCGATTATGAAGAATTTGAAAAAAAATTTACTACTCCTCTTAACAATATTACTGATTGCGCCTTCATACGCTACAAATATGTATTGGATAGGTGGGACAGGCACCTGGAATGATATTAAGCATTGGTCTTTGACGAGTGGTGGAGTCTCAGGAACAGCAATTCCTGATTTGAGTGATGATGTTTTATTTGATCAAAATTCATTTTCTTCTGATAAACAAACTGTAATGGTAACTTCAAATGCTGTTTGCGGTTCTATTAGTTGGAGTTCAATCGATCAGAAGGCTATCTTTTCTTCTTCTCCCTCAAGATCAATTACAGTTTACGGTTCCTACCAATTGTCACCTCTTTTAATCAATGGTTTTAAAGGGAAAACCATTTTTGCTGCTACCACACCAAATAATACAATTACAACCTATCAAAAAATTATCATTGGTAACTGGGAATTTAATGGAACTGGCTCATGGGGCTTCAGTGATAATGTTAATATGGATAAAAATGCATCCATCAGTTTAATAAAAGGTTCTTTAAATACGAATGGAAAGTCCTTGGAATGTGGATCTTTCATTGGGAATTCAACTCAATCAAGAAGTTTATTTCTTTCGAATTCAGAAATTTTAATAAAAGACATTTGGGACTTTAGTGTTTCTTCAAATTTAACTTTCGATTGCGGAACTTCTATTATCGTTTTTCCGGATACAATCCTTGATTCAAAATATAAACCTGGAGGGTTGCGCTACAGCACGGTTACTTTTTCTCCAATGCTTACTAATACAACAACATGCGTATTTGCAGGTGTGTTTACCATCAATATGTCAGCCGATAGTGTTACCTGTAATGGATTAAATAACGGTCAGGCACATTGTGTAGTTGTTGGTGGAACGGGTC
Source organism: Bacteroidota bacterium (assembly GCA_026391935.1). GTDB lineage: Bacteria > Bacteroidota > Bacteroidia > 2-12-FULL-35-15 > 2-12-FULL-35-15 > 2-12-FULL-35-15. The sequence goes on from JAPLDC010000017.1 coordinate 3,521, forward strand.
CTTTTCTTTACGACTGGAATTTTGCATTTACACCAGCAGGTGATGGGACTCCAAATATTTCTGCACTGGGCGCCAGCACAAATACAGTAAAAATCACGGATGTGGGAACAGGATTAATTCGTTTTTGTTCTATTTCTGTTGGTGAACCCTCTCTACTTTTCGACTACGAAGTTTTTACGCATAAGCCTACTTGTTTTGGCCTCTGTAATGGTATGTCGGATGTGGATGTGACAGGCGGTACACCTCCTTACACTTATTCCTGGTCGGGCGGGTATGGAACAAATGATACAGCAATTAACATGTGCGATGGAACCTATACAGTTACGGTTACCGACTCTAGAGGATGTAAGGATAGTTCTGCTGTTATTGCCGTTATTCAGCCTGCATTATTAGTTGCTCCAGGAAGTGCATCAATGGTAAGTTGTTTTGGGTTTTGCGACGGAACGGCAACTGTATTTGCAACAGGAGGTACACTTCCTTATGCATATAATTGGTCCCCCGGCGCTCCGATAGGTGACCTTACCGCAACGGCATCTTCTCTTTGTCCAGGACCATATTCCTGTACCGTTACCGATTTTAATGGCTGTATAGCTACATTTAATACATCGATTACCCAACCTTTGGCATTAACATTGGCTGTATCTCATACTAACGCTTCCTGTGGTGGTGTTTGTGATGGAACGGCTACGGCAACAGTTTCAGGCGGTACAACACCTTATGTTTATTCCTGGTCAAATGGTTCCGTTATTTCAACAGTTTCCACTACGAACACAATCAGTAGTTTGTGTGCTGGCGTTTACATTATTACAATTACCGATGCGAATGGCTGTACGCTGAATACTTCTGTTACGATAACCGAACCTCTTGTATTGGTTGCTACTGCAACGGGCGTGAATGTATCTTGTTTTGGATTATGTACCGGAACAGCTTCGGTTGTTGTTGTCGGAGGTAATGGTGGAAATACGTATGATTGGACGCCTGGGATTCCTGTTGGCGATGGAACAGCAAACATTTCTTCACTTTGCCCAGGAACATATACTGTTTTGGTTACTGATAGTAAAGGCTGTAATGATACTGGAGCAGTAACAATTACCCAACCAGCTTTATTATTAGCAAATCCTGTTGGTTCCGATGTATTATGTTTTGGTGCTTGTAATGGAAGCGCAATCAGCACTCCAACAGGCGGAACTATCCCTTATTCTTATAATTGGTCGCCGGGTGCTCCTACGGGAGATTTAACAGCAACCATAACAAATTTATGTCCTGGAGTTTATTCTGTTCTTGTAACAGATGCAAATCTTTGTACGAGTAACCAGAGTGTATCGATCACACAGCCTGCTGTATTAAATGCAGGAGAAACGTTTACCAACGTTACGTGTAATGGAGCTTGCAATGGAACAGCAACTGCCACTCCAACAGGTGGAACAGCTGGTTATACATACTTATGGAGTCCCGGTTTACAAACAACAGCAACAATATCAGGATTATGTCCGGGAGTTTATGTTGTAACAGTTACTGATGCGAATGGTTGTACTGATATTGGTTCTGTAACTATTACACAACCAAATATTCTTACTGTTGGTATTGTATCAACAACGATTGCTTGTAATGGTGATTGTAATGCAAATGCAGTAGCTACTATTGTTGGTGGAACAGGACCTTTTGCAATTGACTGGTTGCCGGGTTCACCTGTCGGTGACGGGACAACGATTATTAGCTCTTTGTGTGCAGGGGCATATAGTGTAAATATTGTTGATGCACATGGGTGTTTGGCAACAGCTAACAACTTAATATTACAGCCGACAGCCTTAACCCATGTTACATTTACAACTGATGCAAGCTGTTTTGGAGTTTGTGATGGTGTAGCAGCCACCATTGCAGGTGGTGGAACACCTGGGTATTCATACTTATGGACACCCGGTTTACAGAATACTTCTTCCATAATTGCACAATGTGCAGGTAGCTACACAGCAACTGTAACCGATTTTAATGGTTGTACATTATCTGATACTGTGGTTATTGATCAACCGAATCAATTGTTTTCAAACCCAAGTGTCGTAAGTAATATTAGTTGTTCTGGTTTATGTGATGGTTCTGCAACTTCAGCTGCAACGGGTGGGACAGTTGGTTCTGGTTATATTTTTGACTGGACTCCCGGATCTCCTTTAGGTGATGGTACAGCAACAATTACTGCTTTATGTGCAGGAACATATAATTTAACGGTTACAGATTCAAATTTGTGTACGTCAACTATGCCTGTTACTATTACACAGCCTGCCGTATTGAGTGCGCCTATTACAAGTGCTACGTCCAGTTGTAATGTCTGTAATGGAACAGCAACGGTAACTCCTGTTGGCGGTACAGCACCTTATACTTATTTATGGAATGACGGAGCAGCACAAACAACTCAAACAGCAGTGGGCTTGTGCCCAAATGTAACTTATATTGTTACTGTAACAGATGCGCATGGTTGTGTTACAACAAACACTGTAACTATACTTCAAACAATTATTATAAGCATCACAACATCCAATACTACATTAAGTTGTTTTGGTGCATGTGATGGTATTGCAACTGCAAATGCCTCAGGTGTAACAATCCCGTATGTTTTTATTTGGACAGGTCCAAGTGGAATCGTTTCATTAACGCAAACTGCTGTGGGATTATGTGCAGGTACATACACTGTAAATGTATCTGATGCTGCGGGTTGTTTTAATATCGATTCTGTTACATTTACTAATCCTCCTCAACTTATTGTTTCTGCTACAAGCACTAATTTAACTTGCGGAGGTATTTGTACCGGAACAGGAACGGCATCTTCCATCGGCGGTTCAGGTGTTTATTCTTACTTATGGAGTGACGGACAAATAACGTCTACTGCAACTGCTTTATGCGCAGGTACTTATTCTGTGACTGTTACGGATATAAATGGGTGTACTGACAGCACCCAAGTTACAATAACACAGCCTCCTTTGCTTGTTGATAATGTCACCATTACCCCTGCCAATTGTACATTTGCAGATGGTGTAATTTCAGTTGCTCCTACAGGCGGAACACCTCCATATTCTTATAACTGGGGGGGGGCTCCAACTGGTGATGGAACTCCAACTATTACAAATCTATTGCCTGGTGTCTACACCTTGGTGATCACAGATTTTTCCGGTTGTGTTTTTAATTTTAATTATTTGTTGAGTAATTTAACTGGTCCTGCAATTGTTATGTCGCATACAAATATTTCTTGTTTTGGTGCATGTAATGGTACAGCTACAGCTACAGCCAGTGGCGGAGCAGGGGGCTATATTTACGATTGGGCGCCGGGTGCTCCGGTTGGCGATGGATCACCTGTAATCACAGCATTGTGTGGAACGGCCACTTATACGATACAAGTGACGGATGCAGCAGGTTGTATCAAATTTGATACAGCTAAAATAATTAATCCTGCATTGATTACTCCAAATCCAACGGTCGTGAATGAAAGTTGCGGTGGCACTTGTGATGGAAGCATTTCGCTTGCTCCTACAGGTGGAACAGGTGGGTATACTTATTTATGGACAGGTGGACAAATAACATCTTCTATTTCCGGATTGTGTGCAGGTGCATATTCCTTTACAGTTACTGATGCAAATGGTTGCGATTCATCTTTGACGATAACTCTTGTATCACCTCCGGTGCTGATCGTTACTTTGTCATCAACAAATGTATTGTGTAACAGTGCATGCAATGGAACAGCAACTGCAGGTGTGGTTGGGGGAACAGGCCCTGGTACTTATACCTATTCCTGGTTGCCAGCACCACCATTAGGTCCTGGATTTCCTTTACCCAATGTAATTGGATTATGTCCTAATAGTTATACCGTTACTGTTACAGATGCAAATGGTTGTACCGCTGCCGACACAGTTTTAATAACCCAACCAGTGGCTTTAACATCTGTAACATCTCAAACCAACGCTTCTTGTTTTGGAGTTTGTGATGGCCAGGCCTTGGTAACAGCAAGTGGTGGAACAATCCCTTATTCTTATCTATGGAATCCGGGAGCAATCGCGAATGATACAGCAAGTGGATTATGTGCTGGAAGTTATAATGCAACGGTCACCGATCTAAATGGTTGTGTTTCTTCGCCTCCGGCAGTTGTAATATCAGAGCCGGCAGCGATTGTTCCAAATGCGACAGGTGTTAATTCAAGTTGTAATGCTTCCTGCAATGGAACAGCAACAGCTAATCCTACAGGTGGTTCAGGTGTTTATACCTATTTATGGAACGATCCTTTAGGCCAGACAACCCAAACTGCTGTTGGATTGTGTGCAGGTACATATCTAGTAACCGTTGATGACGGAAATTGCGCTGCCACTCAAAATGTGACCTTAGTTGATCCTCCGGTTTTAAACGCTAATCCTACTTCAATATCTCCTACTTGCGCTAATGGTTGTGATGGATCTGTTACTTCAAGTCCGCTTGGTGGAACAGGCGGATATACCTATTCATGGTCACCGGGTGGAGCAATCACCCCAACTGTAAATAGTTTGTGTCCGAATATTTATACCGTTACTGTCACTGATGCAAATAATTGCAAGGATACTGTTTCTCTTACCTTATTTAATACTTTACCAATTGATATTATTGTAGGTAGTACGCCTGCAAATTGTGGTGCTTGCGATGGAACAATTTCGATCACACCAATAACAGGAACACCTGCCTATTCGTATGTATGGACCATTGGTGGAATTGCGCCTCCACCTCCTTTTGCGGGAAACGGAACCTCAAGTGTCTCCAATGTTTGCGCTGGATTATATAGTGTTTTAGTTACTGATGCTAATGGTTGTGATTCTGTATTTACTATTCCTATGAATAATTCAAGCGGACCAACAGGCGAAGTTGTTACTACAACACCTGCAACTTGTAATGGTGTTTGTAATGGTACAGGTTCTATTATTCCTGTTGGTGGTGTTCCTCCATACACTTTCTTATGGAATGATGGACCTGCAACAGCAAACGATTCTGCTTCTAACTTATGTGCTGGTAATTATTTTGTGCAGGTGACTGATGGTAGCGGTTGTATTCATTTTAGTCCGGTTACAATAGCTGAGCCTTTACCGATTCTTGATAATGCAGTAATAACAAGTGCCCTTTGTAGTAATATTTGCACAGGAGCCATAACAGTTGCTCCTACAGGTGGTACAGCGGGTTATACTTATGATTGGTCTCCGGGAGCACCAGCAGGTGATCTTACTCCGGCAGTTACAGGCTTGTGTTCCGGAACGTATACGCTTCTGGTAACTGATTCGAATTTATGTACTAAAATTGATTCTTTTGTTGTAACACAATCTACTCCGCTATCAGCAACCATTGCAGCAACAAATATTTCTTGTGCTTCTATATGCAACGGAATGGCTTATGTAACCATCACTTCAGGGACTGCACCTTTTACCATTCAGTGGAATGATCCCGCCGGACAAACAAATGATACAGCAACTGCATTATGTGCAGGAAATTATTCGATAGAAATTACAGATGCGCTGGGTTGTATCCTTACTTTAAATACAACTGTAAACGCAGCACCGGCTATTTTGGCCAATGCTGTTATTTCCGGGGCAACCTGCGGGTTGTGTGACGGTTCTGCAACTCTTGCACCTTCGGGTGGAACAGCTGGATACACTTATTTATGGAGTAACGGACAAACAACAGCAACTGCCACTACTTTATGTTCAGGCTTGTATACCGTTAATATTACCGATGCAGTCGGATGCGTTAGTAGTGTTCCAATTCCTGTAAGTAATACCGGTGGACCTTCAAGTGCAACAATCACTTCATTAAATAATACTTGTAACGGATCATGCAATGGAGCTGTAATAGCTATTACTCCTGTAGGTGGAGTAGCTCCTTATACTTTCTTGTGGATCTCAAGCGGATTAACAACTTCAACATTATCCGGTTTATGTGCAGGAACATATTTTGTTCAGATAACAGATGCTAATGGATGTTCATTATTAGATTCAGTGATAATTACGGAGCCTGGTGCAATTTTGGCAAATCAAGTAATTTCAGCCGCAACTTGTGGTGCATGTGACGGAAGCATTACAGTTGCTGCAAGTGGAGGCGTTCTCCCATATACCTATTTGTGGAACACAGGTTCCATTTCACCAGCACCAATTAATTTATGTGCAGGAGTTTATTCTGTTGATATTACTGATGCAAATGGTTGTGTTCAGAATGTGATGATCCCTCTGAATAGTCAAAGCGGTCCAACACTTACAGCTTCTTCTACAAATGTTTCATGTAACGGATCGTGTAACGGAACAGCGAATGTTGTTGCAACAGGTTCATCACCATTCGCCTATTTGTGGAATGAAGTTTCATTGCAGACAACTCCAATAACAACAGCAACACTTTGTGCAGGAACTTATTTTGTTCAGGTAACAGATGCAGCAGGTTGTGTTTCTATAGCATCAACAAATATTACAGAACCCGATTCAATTGGATTCAGTATTGCAAATGCACTTGATCCATTATGTAATGGAAATGCGAATGGTTCGATCACTGTTATTCCATCAGGAGGAACATTATCTTATACATATTCCTGGACACCGGCTCCGGCCTTTCCGCAAACAACTGCAACAGCCATCAACCTGGATGCAAATACCTATATCGTTACAGTTACAGATGCGAATGGATGTGCTGCAACTCAAAGTGTGACATTGATAAATCCTGTGTCATTAACGATAAGTAGCACTTCCGTGAATTCAAGTTGTAACACAACACCTGATGGTTCAATCGATGTGACTGTTGGCGGAGGAACACTACCTTATTCATATTTATGGAGCGGAGGCTCTTCAGCAATAACGGAAGATCTTGTTGGAATTTTGAGCGGTTCCTATACAATTACAGTAACTGATTCTAATGCATGTACAATTGCAGATACGATTATCCTATTACCAAATCAATCTGTGTTTGCAAATGCCGGAAACGATACTTCTTTCTGTCAATCAGGAACATTGACATTAAGTGCTGCAGGAAGTATAAACGGAGTGAACTATCAATGGTTTGATATGACCAATACGTTGATTGGATCCTCGGTAACATTGACATTTAACCCTCCGGCAGGTACCAATAGTTTTTATGTAATTGTTGATAATGGAACAGGCTGTATAGATAGTGACACTATAGTGGTTACCGCGAATCCTTTGCCAAGTGTGAATGCCGGAGCTGATGTTGCAATAATCCTTGGTGGAACAGCAACACTAGGGGGAAGTCCTACAACTAGCACTGTTGGTGCAACTATTCAGTGGACACCTTTACCGGGTGCATTGGATAATCCTGTTGCTTCAAATCCTGTTGCATCACCAATTACAACAACAACATATACAGTTTCTATAACCTCTCTTCAAGGTTGTGTAGCAAGCGATTCTGTAGTAGTAACAGTTCGTCCGGGAATAGTTTTCCCAGATGGAATTTCTCCGAATGGAGATGGTGCAAATGATGAATGGATCATTGATGGTATTGAAATGTTCCCAGATTGTCAGGTTGAGGTGTATAACCGTTGGGGTGAATTATTATTCCAATCTGCAGGATATAAAGAACATTGGAAAGGAACTTATAAAGGAAAACCGTTACCTGTTGGAACATATTATTATATCATTGATCTGAAAGATCCGTTATACCCTGATGCATATACCGGACCAATAACTATTATGCGATAATGATGAAAAAAATTATTTCTATATCTTTTATTATGCTTATTGGATTTGTTGTCGATGCACAGCAATTGCCACAGTATAGTAATTACATGGTTAACGATTATGTGATGAATCCTGCAATTGGTGGTACCAACAATTATTTTGAAGGGAAGTCAAGCAATCGTTATCAATGGATCGGAATTACGGATGCTCCGCGAACTTATATTTTAAGTGTGAATGGACCTGCTAAAAATTTGAAAATGGGATTGGGTGGATTATTATTCACTGATATTGTCGGTCCAACTCGCAGAACAGGATTTTATCTATCGTATGCTTATCAATTAAAAGTATCTGAAAAAGTGAAAGTGTCTTTGGGACTTTCAGGTGGACTGTTACAGTTTATGGTAGACGGTTCAAAAATAACGTTGCGAGACCCATCTGATATGGTTATCAGTAATGGTTTGCAATCTGTGCTGTTGCCTGATTTTGGAGCAGGCATTTATGTTTATTCTACGGATAAAAAATGGTATGCAGGAGCAAGTGTTCCTCAGATATTACAGAACAAAATAAAATTCTTTGACAATACAACTTCTACCCTTAGCAAATTAGCAACGCATTATTATGCGACTGCCGGATATAAATTTAATTTGAATGAAGATTTTGTGATCGAGCCATCGACATGCCTGAAATATGTAAAGCCTGCTCCTTTGCAATTCGATATTGGAGTAAGAGCTATCTATAAAGAAAAAATTTGGCTAGGGGCGGCTTTTCGTTATTTAGATGCCGTTTCGGCTATGGTTGGATATACGATGCAAGAGAATATCACTTTTGCTTACTCCTATGATTTTACAATGACCAATATAAAAAAATACAGTACAGGAACACATGAGCTGATGATTGGAATCAAATTTCATAAAGTAAGACCTCGTAAGGATGCTGTAAAAGTGCAATGATCTGATTAAAATAATTAATAATTCCGTTTTGCAATATAGTAGAACGGTTTTTTTGTTCTTGATTATCTTTTCTGTTGCCATACATTTTGACAATTTTTATTTTGTGCGAGTTGAAGTAGTTCATAGGTGGGCAAAGAACATTTATAGTTTTAGAATAAAGTATATATTTGACACATGAAAATAAAATTTCTAATTCTATTCATTTTTATTACTGCTACTGCATTGGCTCAGCCTTTTGCGGATATCCTTAGTTTTAATTTTCAAACGTTTTCATCAAATTACAAAGATAGTGTCCACTGGAAAAATAAGACCGATGATTATTTCTTGAATTTCTTTTTGCCAAAAGAATTTAAAAATGGTCAGACTTTATTGGTGCGATTAAATACAGAAATGATGAATTCAACAATTAGTCCTGATTCATCATACTCGTCAAGATTGTCGAGTATTTCCTTACCTGTTGGGATGAAGCTGGTGACAAAAAATAAAAAATGGGAAACAGTAGTATTGGTAATTCCGAAAATTGCTTCAGATTTCAAGGATGTTATAGATGGATATGATCTTCAATATGGTGGAATCTTTTTACAGCATTATGTTCCGAATAATAAGTTGAAGATAAAGGCGGGATTGTATTATAATCATGAGGCATTCGGTAATTTTTTTGTTCCTCTGGTAGGAGTGGATTGGCGAATTAATGATCGGATTAATTTGTATGGTGTTTTACCAACAAATTATAAGATGGAATTTAATATCATTAAAAATAAATTGTATGCCGGAATAAATTTCAAGTCATTTACGCGTTCATTCCGTTTGTCGCAAAAAAATAAATATGATTATGTGCGTTATGATGAGATGCAGGTTAAATTGTTTGTGGATTATTTTGTTGTCCCAAAGGTGCTTGTATTTGCTGAGCTTGGTTATTCTATCGGGAAGAGCCCTTTGCAATATATTTATGATACCAAAGATAAAATATATTCAAATCCTGTTTATACGCCTATAAAAAATTATCCTATGATTAGTCTAGGCGTTGCGTATCGTGTACGATTTGATTTAGAGAAAAAAGAACCTGTCATTAATCCTTAAAAAAATGAGTAAAAAGAAAAAGTTTATTATAATAGTTCTTGTTGCCTTTGTATTGATCCAATTTATTCGGCCTTCACGGAATTTAGGAAATCAAGAAACAGAGAATACCATCTTTGTTACGAATAAAGTTGGCAAAATATTACAAACCTCTTGTTACGATTGTCATTCGAATTACACAAATTACCCATGGTATACGAATATTCAACCAGTTGGTTGGTGGTTGCAACATCATGTAAATGAAGGAAAAGATGAACTGAATTTTTCAGAATTCGAATCCTATTCTTTGAAACGGAAGCTAAAAAAGTTAAAGGAGATAAAAGAACAATTAGAGGAAGATGAAATGCCTTTGAGTTCTTATGCATTGATTCATGGTGAAACAAAACTAAGTCAGGAACAAAAAGTGATTCTTACAAATTGGGTTGATGAAACAAGAGCTTACCTCTCTGATTCAACCCATTCTGCGAAATAGATATTGATCAGTACTGTTATTTTAAAAAGGAGGGATATTACAGTTTTGTAGCAATCTTCTTTCTAAATAGAAATCAGGGTCAAATATTTTGATATTTCAATTTTAAGCTTCCCGAAAATAAATTTCGTTAAACAAACTAGAACTAAGCAGAAAAGAAAAATCCGGAATGAACAATTCTGGGTGGCATGTCGACTCCGGATTTTCTATACTTCCCTAAAAGGCGCAATTAATATTGTACCATTATTAGGAGAATGGGAAACTATTTTTTTAGCGTTCTCATGTAAGCAACTACTTGCCAACGTTCTGTATCGCTTAATTTTTCTTTGAAAGATGGCATTGGTTTTCTACCTTCAGTAATTTTGTAGTATAGAGCACCATCACTTAAACCTTGAACTTCTTTTGAAGAAAAATCTCCACAAGAGATCTCAAGTTTTTCAGCTTTGATACCATCGCCTAATCCTTTTACACCATGACAAGACTTACAATTTGCAGCCCAAACTTCTTTTCCTGCACTAACAGTTGCAGCATCATCATTTTTTACTGTGCTTTTTACTTTTGCATCTGCATCAGCAACTTTCCATTCTTTTCCTGCCGGTTTAGTTTGTGCACTTAATGAGCCAAAAGAAAGCGTTACAAGAAAAATACCTGTGCTCATCATAAGAGCCATTCGATTAATTGTTTTCATAAAATTGATTTTTAATTATTGGTTTAAAATTATTTATTGGATTATAAAATTCAAAACTACTGTATTTACTTTTACTGTTTAACTTTTCTAGCTTTTTTTATTCTCACAAGTGAATAGATCACATAAAGTAAAGCTCCCCAAACAATTGTGATAATCACTCCTGATGCACCTAAAAGATATAGAGGTGCTCTGTCTCCTGTGGCTGATAAAGAACGCTTATTCCACTCTTCCTCCTGATCTGTCAATGAAATTATGGTCCCCCATTTTGCTGAATCTTTCGCCTCTAAGCTTCCATAATTTTCATCGTCTTCTACTTTAGCAGATACAACAATTGTGCCATTGCAATTACCCGGTAAATCTTTTGGAAAAATAATATTTACTTCACCATTTTCATCCGTTTTTTTAGCCTTGCCATTTGGTATTAAAGGAAGTAAACTAAAATAGCGTTTTACAAAGAACCTCACTTCAATTCCTTCCAATGGCTTTTCACCAGCGGTAACAATTGCTGTACACGTTTTTACACTGTCTTTTTCAGTAAGTTTTAATTTCATAGTTGCTGCAACAGGAGTTTCCTCTTCTGCTTTGGTCTCTTGCGCAAACAATCCAATAGGTATCGAAAAAGCGACTACTAATAGAAGTTTTCCAAACCATTTGCTTTTTAAATCAGTTGTCATACTTTTTATTTTTTAGTGTTATTCAATTCATCCAATTCGTCTAATTCAATTCCTTCATTTTCTAATGTTTCCCAGATTGAAATGATAGGGAAAAATCTTGAAAATAGAGTGATGATTAACAATACACCGGCTAGTGAAGCCGATACAATCGCGATCTCAATCCATGAAGGGAAATAATTTATCCATGTATTAGGGACATTTTGGATAGGTAAGTAAGGATGCACCAAAATAGGAGTAACGATCAGGTAACGTTTTACCCATGCAAAAATAACTACTGGGATAGCTATTAGTGTTACTGGTAATGGTTTTCTCATACTCTTGAACATCAGTAATACTGCAGGTAGAGCCATTCCCAAGATTTGTGCTGACCAATATAATCCTGCAAATTGACCGGAAAATAGATCGGTAAGAAGGCGTGCTTCAGGTCCTCTCATTTTATAATAAGGAATAAAATATTCGTTAATATTAAAATAAGCATAAACGAATGCTAAGAACACTAATAATTTTGCCATATGGCTAAAATGCACATCCGTAAGGTATTTTTCTAGTTTATAAACTTTTCTGAAAACAAACATTCCTATGATTACACAACCAGTTCCAGCTAGGAAAGCGCCGGCAACGAAGTAAGGACCGAAGTTAGTGCTATCCCAACCCGGACGCAACGTTGTTGCAAATAACCAAGAAGTAACTGTGTGGATGGAGATTGCTAATGGAATAATTACCACACATAAGATAGTGATACTTTTTTTCATTATCTTCCATTGGTCAGGAGTACCTGTCCATCCAAGTGCTAAAAATTTATACATCCAACGTTGCCACTTTGGTTTGTCTGTAAGACGGTCGCGGCAAATTGCGATACCCGGAAGTAAAGGCAAATAAAGTAACAGAACGCTGGTCGTTAGATATGTGCTGATTACAACCACATCCCATAAAATCGGAGATTGAATACGTGGATGAAGGAATAAATTAAGAATTCTATCAGGACGACCCATGTCGATGATGATAATTAATCCTGCCCAAATAACACCTGCCACCGCAATAATTTCAGCAATACGTGTCAATGGTCTGTACCAGGTGAAATTGGTAAGACGAAGAACCGAGGAGATCAAGGCTCCAACTAAGCTGATTGCTACGAAGAAGACAAAGTTAGAAATATATATTCCCCATGTAGCATAATCCCGCAATCCGGTAACAATCAAACCATGTTTCAATTGTTGAATATAAGCATACCCTCCAATTAGTATAATCACTACTAAAAAGACGATCCAGAGTTTACCAAAGAAACTGATCTTTTG